>JACMIM010000451.1 GCA_014381165.1 Roseiflexaceae bacterium | reverse complement strand
GGACAGAACACGACCTTCGCGCAGCGTTACGCGGAGAGAGTTCCCCTTGGCCGCATGGCGGTTGAAGATGAGATGGTGCCCGCTCTTCTTTACCTGGCGTCGGAAGCCTCGAGTTATGTCACTGGGCAAGCGCTTGTGGTCGACGGTGGCTGGACCGTCTGGTGAACGCGTGAGCCTTTTCAGGCAGTTCGCGGCCAACTCGGCAATATATTCCGTCACTAACGTAGTGCAAAAGGGCGCGGCGTTTTTGCTGTTGCCGCTCTACACGTTGTATTTGGACCCGCATGCATACGGCATCCTCGCGGTCGTTACTTCGATCAATGGGCTGCTTAGCACAATGTTTACGCTGGGCTTGACGGGCGCAATCACCCGTTTCTATTTTGAGTACACAGACGACTCGAAGCTCCTTGCCGAATTTTGGGGAACTGTGCTGGTATCCGTCCTGATAATTTCCACACTGTTCACCGCCATATTGCTTATCGTCGGCGACCTTGTGTTACGGCCGCTGATCGGCGAAATTCCGTTCTGGCCATATGTGGCTCTAGGTGTTCTGACCACTTTCTTCCAGCCTTTTTTCGCTGCCTTTCTTGCCGTGCTTCAGACGCGAAACCAGGCGGCGCGCTATTCGTTGATATCTTTAGGCCACTTTGCCGTTACAACTGCGCTCACCGTCGCCTTTGTGGTGTTGCTGGGTTGGGGAGTCATCGGCGCCTTGGTAGCTATATTAATTGCGGCGTTTGTCTTTTTCCTCGTGTCTTTCGTTGCGTTGAGACATGACTTTCGTTTCTGTCTCAAGTGGCACCATTTGCGGCACGCGCTCAGCTACAGTTTGCCGCAGGTCCCATACTCGCTTGCCGGTCACGTCACCGCGGTAACCGACAAGCTGGTCTTGAACGCTCGACTTGGGGCGTCGTCGGCCGGTGTCTATGCAGTTGGTGCAATGATTGCCATAATCGTTGAGATTGCGGCACACAGTATTAACCGCGCGTACGTGCCACTCAGCATGGCAGCGTTGAAAGAGCGGTCGGCGCACAACCTGATGCAGCTGCGCGCATTGGGCGCTTTGATCGTGGTCGGATTTTGTTTGCTTGGGGTGATAGTCGCCGCGTTTTCACGCGAGTTGATTTTTGTTCTTGCAACACCTGCATTCGCCGATGCTTCGATAGTTATTCCGATTCTCGCGTTTGGCGGCGTGCTGACAGCGATCTACTACTTGTTGGTAAACATATTGTTTTACGAGCGCGCCGCAATCAAGTTTATGCCGCTCGGCACGCTTACGGGAGCGGTTGCAGGCGTTGTGCTTGCGCTGTTACTCGTTCCCGTTTTCGGTCCGGTTGGCGCGGCAGCCGCGACCTTGATAGCCCAGGTACTGGCGTTGCTGCTGATCGCAGTCATCGGTCGACGTTACGATCCCGTCCATTGGCCCTATGCCCGATATTCCATTGCATTCGTACTCGGACTTTTGTGTGCACTATGGCTCGGCGGGCTGGACCTTGATAGCACTGCCTCGACGTGGATTGTCAAGGTCGTTTGCATTGCCAGTCTGGCGTGTTTGCTTAGCGTCTTGTTTTGGGGACAGCCGCTCATCCTCGGTCGGGCGGCCGTGAGAATAGCGAAGCGACGGCCCGCAGAGGCTGTGGCGTTGTTTGTGCAGTGAACGCGCCCGAGTGAAGACGTCCTCTGAAGTGATTGACGCCATTAATGAATTGGAGCGCTGTTTTCCGGTGCAGTCCTGGCGCGTCAACGATATCGATTTGTGGCCGGCCTACCGCATCAGCCTCTATACAAATGTGACATCCGCTTTCATGCTCCATGACGTTGTCGACCATTGGTCACAGCGGATTCGCCGACTCGCCGAGCGAGGCTTGCGCTCGTTATGGCGCGTGTCCCGAGCCTCATGGCGAGATCGCTCGATGAACGCACGTGTCAGTCATGGGAAGGCTGCAGTATTTCTTAGCGACGGCATGTCCTTTACCAAGGTCGGGGATACTTGGTTCGATCGTATCGTCGATCCGCTGATACTCGCATTGGAGAAGCGCGGGTTTCCTACGTTGAAGCTGACACCTTTACCCGAAGCGCACTTCCCAAGGTTTGTGCCATCGTGTTTCATCCAGCCGGCTATTGATCGCGTCAAGTTGTTCGCTTCAGTGACAAACGTGCAACCGGTGCTTCCTCAGTTCGACGAATTCCTTGCCGAAGCCCGAGCGAAGTTTGGTGCGCTGGCACCGGATCGGCGGTGGCTGGTGGTGCAGGCATC
>JACMIM010000450.1 GCA_014381165.1 Roseiflexaceae bacterium | reverse complement strand
GTGACAAAATGACAAGATGACCGGGTGACAAGATGACCGGAACGTAATGTCATCTTGTCATCTTGTCATCTTATCATTCAGCAATAATACCCAGTTCTGCGAGCCGCTCCGGCGTTGGGTCGCCCGTCGCGTTCCAGCCGTGTCGTCGATAGTACTCGGGCAGCATATCATCGAGCGCGGGCAGGTGGCCGGCCGCGCGGCCTTCGCTGAGGTCGCTTTCGCTCCAGCGCAACGGCAGCGCATCGGGCGCGGCGTCAGCGCGGCAGGCGACCAATCGCTCGGTGGTAATGATCCGCTCGCCCAGGCGTGCCAGCTCGCCGCCGCTAATCGTGCGCCCGAGCGCCGCCGAAAGCAGCTCGGTTAGCTCGGCCGGCATCACCTGGTAGGCTAGTAGCGCCAGCCGGCGGCACAATCCAGCCGCATCCAGCGCCGCTGCGAAGCGCTCGTGCCAGATCAGGCGGGTGGCCTTGCCTTTGATCGCCTGCGGGTGGGATGGCTCATCAGGCAGCCAGGGCGGCGGCTCGGCCAGCATTTCCTCGTAGACCATGGCATAGCGATAGTCGCCGCCGATTGGCGCAGTGGCCAGCGCCAGCGCGATCTCGTGCATGGCGCGCGGATCGATCCCCGGCATGGCCATACCCTTGATCTGCGGCGCAAACGCCTCACTGCCCCAGAAGATCTCCTTCATCTCGCCAACGCCCAGCGACAGCACATCGCGCTTCTCCTGCTTCTGCCCCAGCCGCGCGATTGCCGCCAGCACCGCATCGTCATCGCCCCACGGGAGCGTGCCTGATCGGTTTAGGCCTTCCTGCTGGCATTCCATCATAAATCCCAGCGCGGCGCATGTTGCGGCGACATCCAAGCCCAGGCGCAAACACTGGTCGTTCGCGAAGATCAGCGAATCGGGGTTGCTGATGCCGCACTGGCCGCCGAAGCCGCTGAGCGCCTCCAGCTCGGGATAGGCCACCGGCTCGCCATTGCGCTTGACGTAGCTGGTATGGCAGGGCAGCGGGCAACCCTCGCAGCCGCGCGGTTCGCGTTTACCGCGCTGGGCCAGCGCCTCGCGCGAAAAGGACTGAAGCTGCGCTAGCCGTGCATCCTGGCCGTTGCGTCCGGTGAGCGCGCCCCACTCATTCGCGTGCTCGCTATAAAATAGGCTACCGAATTGGCGGATGCCGCTGGCCAGCTCGCTGGTGGCGATCCGCCGGGCAATGCTGGCAGCTACCGCCTCGGCCCGGCGCGCATCGGCGGGGGCCATCGGTGTGCCGCCACGCACGGCGATTGCTTTGATGCGCTTACCGGCCATGACTGCGCCGGTGCCGGCCGGTTCGGCCATGAAGCTGCCATCGGCCACGATGCTACTGTAGGCCACACCGGCCACACCGGCCGGGCCGATACACAGCACGCTGTACTCCGGGCCTAGCCGATCTTGTAGCACGCGCGCAGTTGCCACCGTGTCCAGCCCGAGCAGATCATCAGCCGGCAGAATCTGGGCGCGCGCGCCATCGATCTGGAGTATGCACCACTCAGCGCTCTGGCCTTTCAACACCAGCATGTCATAGCCTGCGCGGCGTAGCGCGCCGCCCCAACGGCCCTGCGCCCAGGAATGCGCGATCAGGCCGGTGAGCGGCGAACGCGTGCTGACGACGAAGCCGCCGGTTGCGGGCAGTCCTATACCGCACAGCGGGCCGGCGCTGAAGATCAGCAGATTGGCGGGAGCAAGTGGGCCAATGGCGGCAGGTAGCCGATTCGCCAGCATCCATGTCGCTGCGCCGCGCCCGCCCAGGTACTGCTGCTCGACGATCGTAGGCAGTTCTTCAGGTATCGATTGGCCGGTGTCTAACGAAACCTGCAATGCGCGGAGAGGCATAGCGTTTCCCTTGGCTCAAGCAGAGATCGTGGTTCGATTACACACGGGGATTGTACACCATTGGGAGGCGTGGAGCAACGAGGAGACGGTAAATTGAAAATTGAGAATTGAGAATTGTAAATTTATCTACCTCTGGCGATGACTCGCTTTCTTTTGGGATTCTTCGTGC
>JACMIM010000449.1 GCA_014381165.1 Roseiflexaceae bacterium | reverse complement strand
GCTGTCGGCGCGGCAGCGCAGGCGGCCGTCGTCAGCCGCAGGATCGCGCCATTGCGCGCGGCGGAGGAAAAGCTCACTCGCCGCTGTGCGTCGGGCGCGAACACACCCAGCGCTGCGCCATCGCTGGTAGCTGCGTAGCACTGGCCCGCCAGCAGGCCGCCCACTGTTCGCTGAACATCGCCCAGATTCTCGCCGCTTTCACGCCATTCACGCATGGTCTCGTTCCAGACGATCGGCTGCACGCGCATGCTACCCTGGGCTGGCTGCACACTCAGGTCGAGCGCCGTCAGCGTGAGTGCGGGCGCGCTGCCGCCGTTGAAATCGAGCGACGATCCGGTAGCGTTTACGCTGGTTTCCGCGTCATTCGACTGCCAAATCATGCCGCCCGCATCGCGCAGGTTCAGGCTGCTGGTCTGGTCGAGCGTGATACGCAGTGTCGTTCCTGGTGCTAGCTGCCGTATGCTGGTGCCACTGGCCCGCTGCAACAGGAGGCCTGGTGCTTGGCCTTCGAAGCTATTCTGCTCGAACCGCGTGCCGAGCGTGTCGCCAAGCTTGATCAGCGGCTGGTTCGTGCCGACAATGCGATTCTGGCGAAAAATGTTGTCGCGCGGGCGACCGTCGCCACTGGTGGGCGCGTCCGAGCCTTTGTAGGTGTAAATGGCGTAGCCCGCACTGCCAGCAGTCAAGCTATTGCCTTCGATCAGGTTGCGCGACGCGCCGACGCTGAGCCGGATGGCTGACTCGCCATTGCCGCCAACCGTATTGCCCCGTACCACAGCATCATACGAATCGAAGATCGCGATGCCTGCGCCGCGATTGTCCGCGCTGATGTTGCCCTCGACCAGCGCGCCATTGACGTTGCGGTGCAACATAATGCCGTGCTGATTGCGGTAGGACTGATTACCGACAATCACCAAGTTGTCGCATTCCACCGAGCAGATCATGCCGTGGTTGCCATTATCACGAAAGATATTGTCGCGGATGGTCAGGTTGTCCGAATCGTCGTGCGGGTCGAGGCCGTACTGGATGTTCTGCTCGAACAGGTTGCCCTGCCAGGTCATGCAGTACGCGCCATAGGTATAGCTGCCGAAATAGTTGGCGCGAAACACGCTATTTGAAACATCGCCGAATATATCGGCCAGGGCGTACAGCTCGCGGCCCGGCGGCGGCTGGTCGCCGGAAATGGCGGAATCAACCTTGTAGTAGACCTTCCAGACAATGCCGTATGACTCGGCGGCATTATAGCCAAGGTGTGCGATCTCGCTGTTGATCACATCCATACGGGCCTCGTATGGCTCCTGGCTGCCGCCGCCAAGCGTACACGGGCTGGGCGCAGCCGTAGCACGGCCAGCGGAAAGCACCGTGCGCGCCGCGATGTAGGAGCGCCCGCCGCTACCGTTGCCGGCAACCGAAACATCGCTGTCGATAGTTTGGGCGCTGGTGTCCCACGAGGTGACTTTGGTATCTTGGAACAGCAGGTTGCCACGCTCGGCGCGCAGCCAGATGCCGCTGTCGGCATCGCTACGCAGGCGCAGCCAGTTTGCCTCGCCCGTGCCGCCGATCACCTGGAGTGTCGCGCCTTCTTCGACCTTCAGACTGACCTTGAGCAGCCAGACTTTGCCCACCGGATCGACCAGTTCGAGTTTGTCTGGCCCGACTGCGGGCGCGGCAGCAACCTGGCCAAGCGTGAACACCTGGCCGCAGCCTTCCAAGTGGATCACGCCATCCGAGGTGTAGCGAATGCGGCGCGTAGGCAGGCCCAGGCAATCGCTTGCCGCGTAGCTGCCCACGGCACGCGGGCGAGCCGCGCCGGTGTCCAGGGCAACTTGCTCGTCACGATCCCAGGCGGCGCGCGGCCCGTCGGCGGGGGCTTGCTCGCTTGGTGGCGTTTCGCTAGCGCGGGCCGGGCCGG
>JACMIM010000448.1 GCA_014381165.1 Roseiflexaceae bacterium | reverse complement strand
GAATGGCTGGCGTCGGGCTGCGGCCTGCCAGCGTCAGGCGTGCATCGGGGCGGGCCTGGCGCACCAGCGGCCAGACCTCACGGGCCAACCAGATTGCCCCCTCGACATTCGGCGGGTGGCTGTAGCTGCCGACAAACAGCACATTGGCAGCAGTGTGCGTCCGTTCCAGCACTGGCCACTGCGCAAGATCGACACCCGACGGCACGTACACGACCGGCGTTTTGGGCAGCCAGCGCCGCAGCGCCACGCCATCTTGTTGGCCGTGAACGACCACTAGATCGCACTGCCGCAGCGCGCGCAGCTCATACTGCCACAGGCTAAACGCGCCGAGCCAGCGCCGAACCCGCAGCCGCAGGTCGCGCTCCTGCCGCGCCCGCCGCAGCTGGGCCAGAAACGCTACATTGTGCGCGGTGCAGATTACACGCGCTCCGAATTGGTGGGCAAGCGGCGCGTACTGCGCCATGGTCGTCCATTCGAGCTGGACAAACGGCGGCGGGGCGACCTGCCAGCGCTCACGCAGAAACGCAGCCAGTTGCGGCGAACGATCCTGGCGCACAGCGGGTGGGTCGAGGAGGGCAAAGGGCTGAGGGAGGGCAAAGGGCTGAGGGCTGAGGGCTGAGGGCTGAGAACGGGCAAAGGCCGCCACTTCGCGGCACCACCGGCGCATTGGCCCCCACTGCACAGCGGCGGGGGCGTCGGCAAGTGCATACAGCGCCAGGTCGAAGAAGCGGCTGAGTTCGCGCGCGGCGTGAAACATGTGCGCCGTGCCGCCAGCATGGGGCGGGTAGGGCGCAAGCGGCGTGAGCATATCGAGCTTCAACATAGCTACGAAATCCAGTACCTGTTCAATACACGAGACGTGCGGTCACTGGCCAAACACCGCAGCCCGGCGCGTGAACGCGCGGGCTATTACGACGAAGCCCGCCTGCGCGGGCTAAACCATCGGCCTTAGCCCGCGCAGGCGGGCTTGGTAAACGTAGCCCAGGGCTTCAGCCCGACGGCATCGCGCGACCGCGTTTCTCCTGTTTTTAAGTAGAAATGCCTACGCCACCATCACCTCGATATTCGACCCGCCCAGCGCCAGATCGGCCAGTTGCTGCGGCAGCCATACGGCGGCGCGGGCCAGCGGGTGCAGCAGCGTGCGGTGGATGCTGGCGGCAACGGGCGGCGGCAGTCCAGCGTCCATGGCAAAGCGCAGGCTGTGCAGCGCCGCCAGGTAGCTGCCGGAGGGGTAGCGCGCCAGCACCTGGCTGAAACCCGCCGCGCCAAGCATCTGCGCCAGCGTGTGCGGCGTAAACGCGACCATGTGGCGCGGCAGATCGTAGCCCGACCAGAAGCGCCCGCACAACCTGGCCACGTAGCTGGCCGAATCCGGCACCCGCACGAACAGCACGCCGCCGGGACGCAGCAAGCGCCGAATACTGCGCAGACTGCTCAGCGGCTCGTGCAGATGCTCCAGCACATCCCACAGCGTGATCGCGTCAAAGCTGCCACACTGAAACGCGGCCTGCTCGAACGGCCCAGCAAATACTGGCACGCCCAACCGCGCGCTGGTGGCCTGCGCCGTGGCCTGATCCAACTCAACGCCTTCGACCTGCCAACCCGGCAGGCGCTGCATGGTTTCGAGAAACAGCCCCGAGGCACAGCCAATATCCAGCAACCGGCGCGCGCGTCCGGCGACAGGCGGCACGCGCGCATCGAGCAGCCGACTGCGCGCGGTCTGGCCGCGCCGAATCACCGCAGCCATCAAGCCGCGCCGTGCTTTTAGGCCCTGCTGCGCACTGCCGTATGAGCCATAGTGCTGGGGATAGTAGCGCCCGATCTGGCCAAGCGCCGGGCGCGGGTTTTGATACACCAGGCCGCAGCGCCCGCAGCGTACCAACGCGTACTGGCCGGCGACGTGCATAAAATAATCTGGCCCGTGGAGCACCGGCGTTGCCAGATCGCCGCCGCACAACAGGCATGCCGTGGCCTCCAGGCCGGGTTCAATCGAAGACAACTGTTTTATTGCCATATACCACAATGCGCTGCTCGATATGCCAGCGCACCGCCCGCGCCAGCACCAACTTCTCCAGGTCGCGCCCCTGCCGCACCAAGTCGTCGACGCCGCTACGGTGGGTGATGCGCGCCACATCTTGCTCGATAATTGGCCCCTCGTCAAGCTCGTCGGAAACATAGTGGCTGGTCGCACCAATCAGCTTGACGCCACGCTCGTATGCGCGCTGGTACGGCCGCGCGCCGCTGAACGCGGGCAGAAACGAGTGGTGGACATTGATGATTTGCTGCGGGTACTGCGCGACAAACGTCGGCGAGAGCACCTGCATATAGCGAGCCAGGATGATCAGATCGACGCGATGCTGCTGGAGCAGCGCAAGCTGCTGGCGCTCGGCGGCGGCCTTGGTACCAGCGCTGACCGCGATGTGCTGAAATGGCACATCGTAGAAGCGCGCCAGCTGTTCGCCATCGGTGGCATTGCCGATCACCAGCGCCACCGCGCAGTTCAACTCGCCGCTGTGGGCGCGGTACAGCAGATCGGCCAGGCAGTGAGTGTAGCGCGAAACGAAGATCGCCATGCGCACCGGTGTAGCGCTCTGCGATACCTTCCAGCGCATCTGAAAGCGATCGGCAATTGGCGTAAAGTCCACGCCGAAGTGCGTATCAAGCGCAAAGGTGGCCACATCCCACTCGACGCGCATCAGGAACAGGCCGAGCGCCGCATCCTGGTGCTGATCAGCGTGCAGAATATTGGCCCCACGCCGGTAGAGGAATTCGGATACCGCCGCGACAATGCCGGTGCGGTCGGGGCAAGTGATTAAGAGCGTAGCAGATTGCGCCATGTGGTTATAACAAGATGCCACCGTGTAGCGGCGAAGCATTTGCCTCCCTAGATCAGCACAGTACTGACCTGACACAAACGCGCTTGATCGGTTGTAATCTTCTCGCTGGTGCAAATGCTTCACCGCCCTTCACCGCCCCGATCGGATACCGCCGCGACAATGCCGGTGCGGTCGGGGCAAG
>JACMIM010000447.1 GCA_014381165.1 Roseiflexaceae bacterium | reverse complement strand
TGTCGACCGGATCGCGCCATTCATGCGCAGCGCTGATGGTAAGACGAATCTTGCCAGCGATATCGATTACAGCTTGAAGAATGATGACGACATTCTGCCTGACTTGGCAGTTGGCCTCATCTCGGTCGACACACTGGCGCAGGCACAGACAGTGGTCGACAAGATCGTAGCCTACGAGAAAAACCCACCATTCGCGCCAGCGTTCTACCGCAATGTCAGCATTGCCTCGTTCTTCCAGTGCTGTCGGACGGATATTCCGAACCCCAACGGAGCCACCAATAAAGGCACCGACATGCGCTGGATCATCGAAACATCGGAGCTAGTGCGCCAGGAGCTTGTCGACCGGGGCTACACGGCGCAGCGCATCTACGACACCAATACGGACTATGCCGAAGGTGCGGTGACTGATACGACGCCGCGCAAATACTACGATGGCACAGCCCTACCTGCCGCGCTTGCGCCGGGAACGTTCACCTGGAATGGTTCAACAACCGACGTTGTCAATGCGATCAATGCCGGGCGCTTTCTGGTGCTGCACCGCGATCACGGCGGGACAAGCGGCTGGGGCGATCCAGCGTTCAGTACTGGCAATCTTGGCAGCCTGACTAATGCCAGCAACCTGCCGGTGATCTTCAGCGTGAATTGCGCGAGTGGCCAGTTCGATGCAGACCCGACCGAAAGCTTTGTGGAACAAGTTCTGCGTCAGGCTGGTGGCGGCGCGGTTGGCGTGCTAGGCGACACGCGCAACAGCCCGACCATCCAGAACAATGCGCTGACCCGTGGCTTCTTCGATGCGGTCTGGCCCGACACGCTGCCGAGCTATGGCGGCGGCGGATCGATCCGCCGGCTTGGCGACATCCTGAACTATGGCAAGGCCTATATGGTCAGCGAGTATGGCATCAGCAATGAGAAGGTCAAGCTGGAGATGGCGATCTGGACGACCTACGGCGATCCGACCATGGAAATGTGGACGAACGACCCGTACCGCATTAGGAGCCTGTTCGCTACTGCAGTGGTGAAGCAGAAGCTGCCAAACCAATGGATTGTCAGCTATGCGCAGGACGATGCGGTGATCACGGCGCTGCAAGATGGCTTGCCGATCGGGCGGGCCACCGTGAAGAATGGCGAAGCAGTGATCGACTTTCTCAACGCGCCAGTCGCCGATCTGCCGATCGAGCTATCGGCCAGCGCGCCAGACGCAGTGGCCACACCACTCTTCCAGGGCGCGAAGATCTACATGCCAGTGACTGTGCAGTAGCAGCAATCCCTGATTACTGCGTATCCATGCCTCTGGGGCGCGGCATGCCGCGCCCCAGAGGCATGAAGAGCATGGTTCCACGCACACCGCCATTCACAACGGCACGCATTCAGCACTGAATACGCAACTACGTAGTAGCGAGATTTTCGAGCAGGCGTACCTTTTCTACCGCTTCTTGCATTCAAATAAGTGTAAACCATTTGTGCAAGAGGGTTAGCAATGTGTACGATCGTTTGTTTTACCGATAGCGGAACGGTCACATCAGCTGTGCAGGCCACACTGGGCGACCACGATCTGCACATGCTTTCGGCCTCACGGCTTTCCGCCGATGTCCGCGATGTTGTCCAGCGGCTCGCGCCCGATGTCGTGCTGCTCGAACTATCCCGCGCGATGGACAACGCCCACATTTTCTTCTTCTTACGCTCCGACCAGACCACCCGCGAAACCCCAATCGTCCTCGTATCGGCCAACGAATCTAGCACCCACCAGGCCCGCGTCCTCGAAGCAGATGCTGTGTTGACAAACGCATCGCTGCCTGACAAGTTGCGCCACACGATCGCGCGGTTTCAGCCCCACGAGCACAGCGTAGCCGCGTAAACAAAGCGAGCGTGTGTCGTCGGCGGCGTTCAGCCTGCCAGTACCAACACACGCTCGCTTCGTAGTGGCAACCTGCCAACTCACATCCTCACGACGGCGCTTACCGATCGATCAGCGGTAGGTACAGCCGCGAGCTAAGATCTGGCGCATTCCAGATTACCAGGCCATTCACCGCAGCGCCGCTGCCGATTGGCCCAACCTGGTTGGCTACGCCGCTGGACAGATCGATCTGGTACAGCTCGGTTGCGCCAGCAGCCGTCAGCGCCGCATACCCCTGGCCAACCGCAGCGGCATTGCTTGCCGCCACATTCACGCCCTGCGGAATGTCAAAGCCATTTGCGGCATCGAAATCGAGCACCGCGCCATTCAGCGTGACCATCATCCCAGCGGTCTGCGTGCCACTGTTGGGCAGGTTCTGGATGAACAAGCTGTTTGTAGTAGCACCCAGCGCATATTGTGTGGTTGCAGTCGCGCCGGCCTCGGCGTTGGTGTAGGCTGTGCCTTCAACACCAGTCGCGCCACCGTTAATCGGCCCATCAGTGTTGATGCCGGCAGGCGGTGTAGCCGTGTTGTTCAGGTTGCCATCAACCCCTACACCAGTCAGCTGGTTGATTCTGAAATTCAGACCACTGCCCGTAACCACACGCAAGCGATCGACTGTTGGGTTGAAGTCGATGCCGTAGCCGTCGGCTGGCAGGTCAACTGGCGCGCCAGCGGCATCGACAAAAGCGATTTGGCTGGCAGTACCAACTACTGTGGCCGCGCCAAGCTGGGGGTCGAGCACATACACCGATGCCGTGTTGGCGGCGGCGTTGACACCGAGCGCGTACAGTTGGCCGGTCGCTGGGCGTGCGTCAATGCCCACGAGCTTCTCGCCCGCCGTCACTCCAGTAATCGCCACTGAAATCAAGGTCTGCGGCGCGTTCAGCAGAAAGCGGCTGATCTGCGTGCCGTCGGCGTTGAGCACCACACCGGCGGCGGTCGGCGCGCGAACAGCCAGGCCCTGAACTGATGTTAGGCCCGCCGTGCCGAGCGCCGTTGCCGCGCCGCTGGCCAGGTTGATCCGGTACAGACCCACCGTCCCGCCGACGGTCAGTGCGGCATAGGCCTCGCCGGTAACAGGCGTGTTGGCTGCCGTCGCATCGATGCCAAACGGGATGTCGAAGCCATTTGCGTTGCTGAAGTCGAGCGCCGCGCTATTCAGCGTGATCGCCTGGGCGGCGGTCTGCGTACCACTGTTCGGCGGGTTCTGGATGAACAGGCGGTCGGAGCCGCTATCGATCGTGTACTGAGTCGTAACCGCGACATTCGGCGCGCTGTTGGTGTAGGCCGTGCCATCGACCGCGCTGGTCGCGCCATTGATCGGGCCATCGGGATTCACGCCATTGGGTGGTGTAGGCAGATTCAGGTTTCCATCGACCAGCGCCCCGTTGTTTGGGTTCATGCGGAAGTTGAGGCCCGTGGCGGTGACAATCCGGATGCGGTCGACCGTGGGGTTGAAGTCGAAACCAAAACCCGCGCCGGTAATCGGCAGCACAGTCGTGCCGTCCTGGCCAACAAACGCACCCGGCACGCCGATTGCGGTGGCAATGCCCGTGCTGGGCGTGATATGGTACAGCTGCACGGTGCCGTTGGCGCTGTTATGACCCAGGCCATACAGGCGGCCCGTCTGCGGGCGCACGTCGATGGCGACAAGTGTGTCGCCAGCGGTCAGGCTCGTAATCGGCACACCAGGCGCTGCCTGGGCGAGCTGGTTAGCTTTCGCTGTGACTAAGCTATTATTGCTGAGTAGATAGATTGTGGTGGCCGCATCAGGGGCAGCGGCGGCCATCAGCGATCCGGCGGGGCGAGCAAGCGCAACCAGTGCAAGCGTACACGCAAGTAGGGCAGGAAGTAGACGGCGGCAAGACATAGCCATGTAAAACTCCTTGATATACAAGCTCCTCTTCAGCTCATCAACTATGCGTAATCAAGACGCGAGTGGATTTATTTGGCATCACCCGCGCGCACGAGCACGGGCTAGAAGCCCGCTGTTATTGCCCGAAACGCGCTGAAGCGCGTTGGTGCAGATCAACGCGCTTCAGCGCGTTTCGCGTGCTATCGGCGCGGCTTCTAGCCCGCCGACGTGGCGGCTTCAACTTGCGCGACCCGCGCTTTCTGCTATACTCTGTTGCGAACAGACGTGTCGATACCACCCGCCGTGCGGCGCTTTTCCGCGCGGCGGGGTTGTGCATGGAGGATAACGTGCAGCTGCTGTACCTTGACCCACAGAGCCTAGAGGCCGATCCTGAGGGTGTGCGCGAAAGCCCAGGCGATATCGATGGCCTGGCAGCCACCATCCGCGAGCAGGGCCTGCTCCAACCGTTGGGCGTGGTGCCGGTCGGCGCGGGGCGCTACCGCGTGGTGTATGGCAATCGCCGCCGCGAGGCTGCGCTTAAGCTGGGGCTGGAAAAAGTTCCCTGCATTCTGCTCGACGAAAACGACCCACACACACTGCTCCAGCAGCTGACTGAGAACCTCCAGCGTCAAGACCTGAACGACCTGGAGAAGGCCAAGGCCTTCGAGCGCCTGCGTGAATTGCTCAAGCAGCAGGGCCAGATCACCGGCGATGGCGAGCTGGACGAAGGCGTTGGCCGGGCTGTCGGCCTGGGCGCGCGCACGGTGCGCCGCTACCTGGGCCTGCTCGATCTCTCCGAGGAAATCCACGACCTGCTGCGCACCGGCGAGCTAACTGTAACCCAGGCCCAGCACCTGCGCCGTATTCCCAACCAGCGCACGCAGCTGGAACTGGCCCGCGCCGCCGTGGACGAAGGCATGTCGGCGGCGGAGTTGAGCCGCCTGTCCAGCTACTTCGCCGCCAACCCTAGTATGACGGTTGACGCCGCGCTTGAAGCACTGCACCAGGGCGTCGAAGTGCGCGAACAGCACGCCCCGGTGACAGCCGCAGGCGGCGGGCCGCTTGGCAAAACCAGCGCCGGCTCGCTTGCAGTCGAAAACGACAACGATTTGTGGGACGATGAGGACGAGGTTAGCGAAGACAATAAGGGCTACCTCAGCACCGACGACACGACGGTCGAGAACCAGCCCAAGAACAAGGCCCGCGTGTTCCGCATTCGCTCGCTCGACCAGATGGTCGATGAAACCGACCGAATCGCCCGCGCCCATGTCGAGGGCGACCTGCAAAAATGGGTTACAAGCGACGACGGCGCGGCCTTTAAGCTCCGCCTGCTGTACAAGCAGCTCAACTCGGTGCTGCGCGCGCTCAAAGCTACGGCCAGCGAGCAAGGTTGGGAGATCGAGGAGT
>JACMIM010000446.1 GCA_014381165.1 Roseiflexaceae bacterium | reverse complement strand
GGTGACGACCATTCAGGAGTTCAAGGTCGCTAATATGATCGTCGTGGATGCCACAAAGCGCGCGATCGAGGAGCTGGCACGCCTGCCACAGGTGCGAGTGATCGAACTCGATGGTGCGATGACCGATCCATTCGCCGGCGAACGCGCCGAGAAAAGTCCGGCTGCAACGACTGATAGCGTGGACTGGGGGAATGGGTTCTGGAACCTTGACAGAATCGGTACGTATCAGGCGCATAATCAGGGCATACGAGGAGGCGGCGCGATCGTTGGCATCATCGATACCGGTGTCAATGTCGACCATCAGGAGCTTAATGATAGCTACTGGTGCAAAGGCTATTCCTCATCCTATGGTTGCTGGCACGATGCGGTCAATAGTGACGATAAGAACGACCCAGGTGGCACTCCGTATGACGATCATGGGCACGGAACCGGTGTACTCGCTGTCGCAGTCGGCAACACAGTTGGCATAGCACCGGATGCCGTTTGGATTGCCTGCAAGTCCAGCGCACCAACATCAGGTGGTGGTTCTGCACCAATAAACCGGGCAACCTTAATCGAGTGCATGGAATGGATGCTCGCTCCTGATGGTGTTCCTGCCTGGGCACCAGATGTCGTGAACATGTCCAATGGTATTGATGCTCACCGCGTTGAACTCGAGAACGCCGCTAAGAATTTGGCGTGGGCTGATATCGTACTCGTGGCTGCCGCTGGGAACTCTGGCGCGAGCTGTCAGACGGTGGCCTTTCCTGCCGCGTACCCCGGCGTACTTGGCGTCGGCTCGCTCAGTATCTACGATACGATTGCGCCATCGAGTTCGCGAGGACCATCGACACTCAATAATTCGATTATCAAACCAGATGTGGTCGCCCCAGGCACGTATATTTACACAGCGGGCCGCTGGAGCGGTACGTACACCTGGTGGAATGGCACATCATTTGCCGCGCCGCATGTGACAGGTCTTGTCGCATTGATTAGAGGTAAATCTCCCTATTCCTCGCCTGACTGGATGATCGATTATCTCATACCGGAGTTGTCGGAACGTAAGGCTGCCATTAATTGTGCAGGTAGCTATGCGAGCATCAATAACGACTATGGATGGGGGGTTATCAACATCCCCAGCACCACTGCGTTGTTTCCGTAGTAATTACAAGGCTATCTCGCATACCGCAATGGCCGATTAAGCGAGGACAAGGCTATGTCATATACTGCAATGGCCGACAGCCAAACCACACCCGTGTTCGGCAGCGCCGCCGATCACCTGCACGCTATGCTGGGCTGGCTGCATCGGCTGCTGGCTTGGCAGATCGCGCTCACCCGCCAAACCTATGGCGCGCTGGCCGAGGACGAATACCGTGGCCTGTATGTGCCCGATGCCGAGGTCGATATTCTGGCTGCGTCGGCGGCTCAGGTTCCGCCAGAGCTTCTCGAGCAGCGCGCCGCGCTCGAGCGCGAGCGCCTGGCCTTGGACGAAGCTGCCCACGCCGCCTACGACGGCGGGGCCGATCTGCCGCTGATTCGGCTTTCGCGGCTTTTTGGCCTTTCGACCTTCGAGTGCGATCTGCTGCTGCTGGCGCTCGCGCCCGAGGTCGATCTGCGCTACGAGCGTTTGTACGCCTACATCCAGGACGATGTGACCAAAAAGCGGCCCACGGTCGATCTGGCGTTGCGGCTGCTGTGCATTGATGCCCAGCAGCGCATCGCCGTGCGCCGCGCCTTCGAGGCCGATGCGCCGCTGCAACAGCAGCAGTTGTTGCATCTGTTCGAGGACGGCCAGCGCCACGCCCCGCTGCTGGCGCGCTTCATGAAGCTCGACGACCGGATTGTGGCCGAAATGCTGCTCGACGGCTCACGAACCAGTGGCGACGAACCAACGGTGGCAGGCAGCGGGCGGCGGGTGCCTGCCGAGCCAGGCCTGCTGGCGTTTACGTCGGTCAAGCTGCCGCAGCGGCGCTTTCAAGATTTGGTGCTGCCCGACGAATTCGCTGGCCTGCTGCGGCGCACGGTTGTCGAACACGGCGGGCGGCTGGTGCTTGCGCTACAAGGGAAATATGGCAGTGGGCGCGGCGCAATCGCCGAGGCGCTATGCAGCGAGGCCGGCACACCGCTGCTGGCGGTCGCGCTCGACCGCATGGCCGAAAGCACGCTCGCGCCATTCGACGCCATGGCGCGCGTGCTACGCGGGGCCATGCTGTGCGGCGCAGCGATTTTGTGGAATGGCGCTGACCGCCTGCTGCGCGATGAAGCGGCTGGTGAGTGGCGCGCGGCCCTGTTCGCCGCGCTCGATGCGTTCGATGGCTGCTCATTCCTGCCACTGGATCAATCCTGGGAAGCCAGAGGGCTGCTGCGCGCCACGGCCTTTCTGCGCGTGCAAATCCCCGAGCTGACCTACGGCGAGCGCGAGTACATCTGGCGAGCGCGGCTTGGCGAGCTGCCCTATGACGAAACAGTCGTGAAGTCGCTGGCCAGCACCTTTCGCCTGACCGCCGGCCAGATTCGTGATGCGGTGGCCATGGCGCGCACGCTGGCGCACTGGCGCGGCACCACCGTCGATGCATCGGCGCTGTTCGCGGCCTGCCGTGCCCAATCCAGCGGCAAGCTCGATGCGCTGGCCCACAAGATTCACGCCACCTACAGCTGGAATGACATCGTGCTGCCAGCTGGCCCGGTCGAGCAGATGCTCGAAATCTGCGTGCAGATGCGCCACCGCAGCACCGTGCTGGAAGCGTGGGGCTTTGACCGGCACCTGGCCATGGGCAAGGGCATCAATGTGCTGTTCGCCGGTCAATCTGGCACCGGCAAAACCATGGCCGCCGAGATCATTGCAACTGAATTGGGGCTGGAGCTGTACAAAATCGACCTTTCCAGCATGGTCAGCAAGTACATTGGCGAAACCGAGAAGAACCTGGATCGCGTGTTCACCGCCGCGCGCGAGGCCAATGCTATCCTGTTCTTCGACGAGGCCGACGCGCTGTTCGGCAAGCGTTCCGAGGTCAAGGATGCCCACGACCGCTACGCAAATATCGAGGTCGGCTACCTGCTGCAAAAGATGGAAGAGTACGACGGCGTGGTCATCCTGGCGACCAACCTGCGCAACAACATGGACGATGCCTTTGTGCGCCGCCTGCATGTCGCGATCGATTTTCCCTTTCCCGAGCCAGCCGACCGGCTGCGCATTTGGCAGCGGGTCTTTCCGGCCAGCGCGCCGCTGGCCGCAGATGTCGACCTACAGTTTCTCGCGAAGCAGTTCAAGTTGCCGGGCGGCAACATTCGCAACATCGCGCTACTGGCCGCCTACCTGGCCGCCGAGGACGGCAACTCGATTGGCATGACGCACATCGTCCAGTCGATCAAGCGCGAGTACCAGAAGCTGGGCAAGCTGGTAACGGCAGCGGAATTCGGCGCGCATCTGAACGCGGCGCGGGCGTAACATCTAGGTACAGACTGGCCGCAGGGAAGCAGCGCCTTCCTTGCGGCCTTTTTTTGATCGGAACAGCCTTATCGAGCTTCCTGTATCCTCCGCTACGTTATCTTGCCTAGTGGCCGCCGCGCAGCAGAAATGCGCGTGCCACGCCATTTACGTTGTTCCACCGATGTTTTGCCTGCTGAAAAGCACTAAACTCTGCCTGAATGCGATAGCACATAGCTCCACCTGTAGCTAAGGATACCGTGATGGCAGCGTCTCGTCAGGTCAAGCGAAAAACGAAAAAGCCAGCGCCTGCCCGATTACCTGAGGCGCATCAGGGCCATGCGGTTCAGAACGTCGATCATTACGCCGATCAGCGAGCATTCAAGGTGCTGACGCACACAACTGCCGAGCCTCTGCGCCAAAGCTCCGTGCAACAGGTGCAGCGTGTTTCCGGCAATCGCGCCGCTCAAGCGTTGCTCCATCAAGCCCCACCTGTGCGTGTGACCGCCGGTGTTGCGCCAAACACAATTCGCCGTTTCAAGCAGGGCGACGACAAGCTCGAGGGCGGCCACGCGCACATGACTTCGGACGCTTTGGATAATCAGATGGGGTTGGATGCGCAGGCGGCCCATCAGGGGCGCATGGGCAACTGGGAGCGCGATCTATCGCAGGCGATTACGCCTGGTGTCGTTGGTATTCTGTCGGAAGAAGGCATCTTTGGCCTGCTGAATGTCATGGCGATCAAAGAATTTGGCCGTGGCCTGGACGCAAAAGAATTCGGCACCTACGATCCGGTCGAGCATCTCGATAATCCCACCGACCTGCGTGGCGACGATGTTTTCAAGCAGGGCGAATTTAGTGCAAATCGCAACGAGACGCCTGAAAATCCTGATGCGGCGAACGGGAATCTCCAGACAGCGGGCGGCAACGGCCAAGCATTTGCCGATGTCGACAAGCGCTACGAACAAACGGAAACCAAGGGCGAGATCATGAACGACGCGGATGCCAAGGCATTTCAGGTTGATGAATCTGGCATCCCCGTCTACATGAACACCAGTAAAGAATGGCTCAAACGCTCGTTGCGCGGCTCGGCAACGCAGGGTCGAACCGGCAACGGCGGGCGAGGGCCGCGCGATTTCGCCAGCGGCATACACACAATGCAGGATTACTACGCCCACTCGAATTATGTAGAAATCGGCATCAACATTTTGATCCGTGATGGCAAGCTGAAAGTGCGTAACGAAGCTGGCCAGTTGGAGCAGGTTGGGCCAGATACTGTGCTCAATAGCCAGGTGCATGCCAACGATGCGAATGGCAACCCGGTTGCGGAAAATCTCATGTTTAAGGGCCGCGAGGTAATGGCAACCGGCTCCTTCAACCTCACCGACACGGCTGCCAGCATTATCGAGGAGCTCAAGGATAAGGCGGTCGCGTCCAATCCCTTCAAGGAAAAGACCAAAGGGCCAAATCCTT
>JACMIM010000445.1 GCA_014381165.1 Roseiflexaceae bacterium | reverse complement strand
GCGGCGGCGAAGTCGTCGACCGGCTCCCAGACAAACTCGTCCTCGCCCACCACCACCGTCAGCCTGACCGAGCCCGGCAGCACCGGCGCGCGCGCCAGCGCCACGGTCTGGTCGGGCTCGCCGGTGCCGTCTGGCAGCAGCTCATCGAGTACATTGGCGAGCTGCGAGACATTAGTGGCGTTGATGCCGACCCACAGCAAGCGTAGATCGAGCGCGCGTGAAACGCCATTGCTCAGGGCTGGGCGCACCCGCAGCCAGGTCACCAGCCGCTGGTTGAAATCGACATCATCGAGCGTGGGCGGAAACTCCCCCACACCAGCTTCCAGTGGATCAAGATTTGTCCATAGGTCAAGCTGTGTCAAATCGGTCGGCAGCGTCAGATCGACCACGCCGGGCATGGTCAGCACATCGGCGGTTGGACGCGCATCGAGTCGGCGGTAGCCCGCCACGCGGCTCTCCGCGCCATCGGGCAGGATGGTGAGCGGCAGTTCATAGACCAGCTGGCTAGCCTCAGAGCTCGGCTGTCCGCCGGGCAGCAAGCGCACATCGGTGGCACCCAGTGCGGGCACCACCCCCAGGCTGAGCGTTTTGCCAGCGATCTCGCGCCGTGCAGCGGCCGGGTCGAGGTTCTTGGTGGCCAGCAATGCCACCCATAGCGAGCCGTCGATGCTCTCGGCACCTACATCTACCCCGCGCTCGTCGCGCGGCTGGAGTGGCACCGCCTCGTAGAGTTCTACGTTAAGTCGGTCAAATGGCTCGCGTTGATAGGAGGCGTACAAATCCTCGTACGTATCCAGCACCAGTGGGTCCACGGCCACACTGCGCTTGTAGTAGACCCGGCCCTCGAGCGGCAACACATCCAGGCCGCGCGTTGTTCGGAAGGGTAGCTCGCCGGCACGTAGCTCCACATCGGCGTTGAGTGTGAACGTCGTCGGGGTGCGGTTCTCGAAGGCCACGATCCCACTTGCCGATGCGGCTGGTTGCAGCTGAACGCCCAGCAGGCGCAGGAAAGCCAGCCGGTTTCGATCAGGGATCTGGTTGGCGCGATACAGCAAACTCTCAGTCAAGAACGCGAAGACCTCAACTAAGGTCACGCCTGGGTCACTAGCGTTGAAGTTGCTCCATTCGGGCGTATGCACCGGAATGCGCGCCAGCGCCTCATCACGCAGATCGGCGAAGCGGCGATTATCCAGCGGTGGCGAGGTTAACGGCATAGCATCCCCACAATCTGATCGGGCTTATCCGGCTAGCACAACCGTCATGCTGATCTGCTCACGCACCTGCGTGGCTACCAGGCGATACTCAACCGTCGCGATAGCGGCCTGTAGGTCGTCGGGGTCGGCGCTTACGCGCACCTGCTCGACGCTGATGCGTGGCTCCCAGCGCACCAGCGCCTGCACAATCCGCATGCGCAGCCGTTCATGAGTGCTGGAATTGTTGGGTTCGAACAAAAACGTCGTCAGCCCGCCACCGAAGTCGGGCCGCTCGATGCGCTCGCCCGGCTCGGTTTGGAGGATGATGCGCATGCATTCGCGCACATTATCCTCGCCGACCGACCAGGAGATCCGACCATCAGGGCCGATGCGCGGCGGAAAGCTGACCCCGCGCCCGAAGATCGTGCCGACATCTAGCTTAGTGCTGGTCCTCATGGCTTCTTCCCTTTGAAATTAGGCAGCGGGAAGCACAGAATGAATAATGGTAGCCAGTGAAAGATAATATCGAGCAACGTTACAAAAATTATGAGCAGGAAGAGCGCACAGATGGTAATAATCGGGATCGAGAGCGAGCAAAGCATACCAATACCGCTGTCGCAGTTGGGGGCACCCTTCGGGAGATCTTTGTGAAACGGCCAGGGCAGCACCGAGAGCACAAGATCGCCAAAGGTTATGTTACCCATGCGCGTCTTTTGACAAGCCAGTTGATCCGAGAGCATAAACCCGACGCTCTTGGTATACTTGCGCAGGCCACCGGGCGTGCTGTCGATCGGCAGTGCGATGCGGATCGGGCGCGCGGGCGCGTCTGGCTCGAAGAACGAGGCCGGCTCGAAGGCCAGCGTCGGCGGGCTGAAGATGGGTGGGTGAATGGGGCCGCAGCCGGGTTTCTCGTAAACGCAGCGCACAATGAAGTAGGCCGGGTCGCCAGCACTTGGTGATGGCTGCCCAACAGGCGGCATTTCTGGTGCCCGCAGTGGCATGGCAGACAGTGCCGCTTTGACCAGATCTTCCAGCGGCGTGCGGCCGTCAGGCAGGTCGCTCCCATTGGCGAGAAACAGTTTGTCCAGACCAGAATCGGTCAGGCGAAAGCTGAAGCCCGCAGGTGGCCAATTATCGGCACGGGGCCTATTCGTCGCATCCTGGGTCGAGTAGATCTGTGTAGCGCTTTCTAGCTTCGTCCGATAGGCTTCGATGTCGTGGAGCGCCACAGCCAGTGTGCGCCCGTTGGTGGAGACGGTGCCGAGCTGAGCGAACAGCGCCTGCTCGGTGGGCGTCAGCCCGCGCGCAGGCAGCGAAGCGGGCAGCTCTTCTGGGAAGGGCACGCCGTCCGGAACGCCGATCTGCTTGCGCACGTAGGGCAAATGGGCGGCCAGATAGCTGCTGAGATCAAGCAGCGCGTACCAGGATGTGACCTGGATGTCGTCGTTTGACTGCGTGCGTAGCGCCAGCTTCTCCGTATCTTTTGGCGGATCGCCGACCGGTGGCTTCGTTGCGATCATCCGCTCGGTCTGCTTCAGCAGCTCTTTCCCGCTCCAATAGGCCTGCACGAAGTCGTTGCGCAACAGCGCCAGGCGCGAGTCGAGCCGCACAACGGCTCCTTCGCCTGACTGAACATTGATCGCAGCGGCCATGTAGGCGTCACGCCTAGCTACTGGCACAAGCCCGGCCAGCAAGCGCCGTCGGCGGCCATCCTCGGCGGTATAGGTCATCGGGAAAAGCGGTAAGTGCTCCTCCTTAGCCATGGTCGTCTCATCGGCCTGCGCCCAGGTGCGCTCGCGGCCCTGAAATACGAAGGCATACTCGTCCCAGTCAGTCGCCCAGGTAAGCGGGTTTGGCGCACCGCTTACCCCCTGCTTGGGGCGCAAACGGCGCACGACAAAGGCGGCGCGCTCGCCAGTTTCCAGCACATGGTCGGGCAGGCCGGGGAGATCACACACCAGGCAGGCGGCCACCAGATAGAAGCGCTGATGGGCGGGATGGAAGAGTCGGTAGGGCTTTTTGGGCACCTCCGCTGCTATATCGCGCAAGGCCAGGGCGGCCTCGTCCTGGAGGTTGGTCGGGCGCGGCAGGAGCTTGCGCTCCTGGCGCAGGCGGCGGTTCAGGCCGCTCAGTGGCTCGGGCGGCGCAACGCGTGGGGCAGGCCGCCGCCAGGTCTCCTCTACGGTGCGCAGATCGACCAGCTGCGAAGGGTCACGCTCCAGGATCAGGGCCAGCTCGTCCATAAACTCGTCGCTGGCAAAGCGCAGCAGGGCGGGCCGACTAATCGCGGCGCTCTTAGCGGCTGCGTTGGCCGCTGTGCGAGCCTCGGCCCAGAGCGGCGCGGGCGCGGCCCAGATTGTGCGGTGGCGTACCATCATAGCATTACCAAATATTCCCAGCGCCCGGCGTGTACGACGCCGCAACGATACTATTGCAGATCACAGTGTCGGCCTGCACGACGCCGCTGAAACGCGACATGCCTGCATTCACGGTGACCATGCCAGCGCTGATCTCCACCTGGCTGGCGCTGATCGTCACCTTCGCGGATGCGTTCACCGTAATGCCGCTGGTCTCCAGCTTGATGCTGTTGCCGTTGCTGTCCACAATCTCGACCGCGCCAGGCCCGTCCTTGAGGGTGATCTTCTGGCCGCCGGGCGTCTCGAGCACCAGCTGCTCTTGGCCGTCGTTATCATCGAGTGTGATCTTGACGCCATTGCGCGAGCGTAGCACCTTGAGCGGATTGCGACCGGCACTGTCCATCGCTGTCGGCGGGGCGTCGCTGCCGTTCCACAGCCCGCCGACGACATACGGTCGGCGCGCGTCGCCGCCCTCGAAGGCCACGAGCACCTCGTCGTCTACATCGGGGATGAACCACGAGCCACGGTTATTTCCGCCCATCAGCGTGGCCAGGCGCGCCCAGGCGCTGTACTGCCCGCCGCCGGGATCGGGTGCCCAAGGCAGGGTGATCTTCACGCGCCCTTGCCTATCCGGATCGGCGATATCCATCACCAGCGCGGGATAAACGCCGTACCAGCGCCCACCCAGGCCGCTTGGCATGCGCGCGTCGATAATCATGTCCAACGGGGTAGCCTCGATCATAGTCGTTCTCGCGATTGCACATTGTCGATTATCGGTTGTCGGTTATCCATTGTCGGTTGTTCTCCGGTTCGACAGTTCAGCGCTTCTGAATTCTCAGCTCTCAAACCCGCCCGATCGATGGCCGCTCAGCGGTAAACTCGGTGCGAATACCTTGCTCACCGTCAAACAGATGGCGCACCTCGGTCAGATAGTAGCGCCCGTTGAATAGCGCTCCCAGCCCGCTCAGGCGCACGCTAGCTCCCACGCGCAGGCGCGGGTTGGTTTCGGCCACACCCGCGCCGATAACGAAGCGGCGCGCACCCAAGCGGTAGAACGTCTCGGCTTCGAATCGCGCCGCCTGGGCATCTAGCGGCACCGTATGGGCCAGCGACTGGGTGCGCCGGCCGAAGGCGCTCTGCAAAATGCTCGCTCCGCTAGCCTCGCCCTCCAGCTCGGAGCGAATCGCCTCCTCACCGGCTTCGTGCTTGACCTCGCGCTTGGCGGCCACATCCCAGCCACTCACCGCCACGTTGGTATATTGCTCTGCCAAATCAGCTAACACGGTGAACTCGCGCAGCGCCGCGCCATATGCCAGGTCTAGCGGCTCCGAGCGGCGGCGTGTGTGCGCAGCGGCATGCAAGGTGCGGTTCTCGACCCATAGCTCAGCGTCGATCGCCCGCGCCCGCTCGCGCAGAAAGGCCAGATCGCTCTGATTCACCTGGGCTAGCACGCGGTGGTGCGGCCCATCGACGGCGATTTCGGGCGTGAGGCTGTGATTCTGGGCGATGCTGCGAAACACATCGGCATCGCTGACGTCGGCGAAGGTGCGTGTACGGCGGGCCTTGCGCAAATCTTGAAAGCGATCCTCGGCTAGCGCCACAATCTCGGGCGGACGGCCTTGTGGGAAGCGGCCTTCCAGCGCGGTTATCCGTCCGCTAAACAGCGCATCGCTGCCGATCTTGATCTCGATATCCTTGCCGAACTCAAGCACCCGCCGGTCGAAGTGCAAAAAATCGGCTCGCGTGCCCGTCGCGCCCCAGTTCCCAAACTGCGCCTCACAGCGCGCCAGGCCGGCCGTATCCTCAGCGATCAGCAGACCAAGCAAGCCATCGGCCAACGTGGCGCGCACCTCGCCACCGACCACAATTGTCGGGCGGGCGATCTGTAGCTCGGCCATATCCTAGCTCCTAATTGCAGATTGCAGACTTTATCGTGAGTGCTCAGTCGAACGATTGCAGATTGGCGAGCACTGCGTCACTCATCACTCGTTTCTTCGGCGCTCCGTCAGTGGGCGCGCAGACGCGCGGCGCGGCGCTCGATATGATGCAGCGTATGGCGTGTGTTAGCCACTGCCGCTGGGGCCGTTTCGACCGATGGGCTCGGCGGCGCTTCCTGCCGCTGGGGCGGCTCGCCCACGCGCTGGCCGGTCGTTGGCTGAACTTCAACCTCGTCGATCACAACTGCCATGGTCTACCTCCGTTTGATATCAATCAACTGGCCAGCGGCGAGCTGACGCGGGTTCTCGATTCCATTCGCCTGGGCGACCGCGCGCCAGTCGGCCCCACTAGCACCAGCCAGCGCCTGCAACGATGAACTTGCCAGCGCTTGGGTCAGTGGGCTGGTGCCGACTGGTCGCCCACCGGGGCCGGTTCCTGCTCCAGGCGGCGGCACCTGTGGCACGCCCCGCCCCGCCACATACTCAGGGATGCGCTGCTGCGAAAGCGCCAGCGTGATCTGGGCGCGCAGCGGCTTGCCATCATTGGAAAAGAACTCCAGCGACTCCTCGATTGAATCGACCAGCCCGGCGAACGAGAAGCTGCCCCACAGGAAATTCACCGCTGGCGGAATGAAATGCTCGCCCTCGGCAATCGGCGTGATGAAGTAGATCACCTCGCGCGTCAGCTCACGCACGTCGTTGACCCGTTCGGCCTCGGCGGGAATGGCGGTAACATCGAACCAGAGCGTGACGGCCAGCTTGGTGCTACCAGCGCCCACAAACAGCCGCGCGGGCGAGCCGGCCTGGCTGCCGGTTCCCTTGGTGCTGCCCGATCCGCTGGGCGTGGCGATCTGGTTGGCAAACGAAACTTTCAGCGTTTCGGGGTTGAATTGCACCTGCACTCGCTTGCCGCCCGACTTTTCTTTCACAAAATCCGGGTTCAGCTCGCGTAGCTCGGCACGGACAAGGGTGGTTCGTTCAGGCATCGGGCAACCCCCGCAGCTCAAGCTGCTCGTAGGCGATCTGTAACTCCTCAATCGCCACCACACCATCCTTGGCGTTTAGCGGCGGCGATTTAAGCTTGACAGGCACGCAGCGGGTCAGCACAAACTCGGCATTTACGGTCACGCGATCCGGCGCGTATAGCACCACATTGGCGGTCGCGCGGGTGCGCGGCTCGCGCTGAACGGCTCGAAACCAGTACCACAGATCGAAGTTACTGGTCATCCCACGTTTGAGCGTCACCGACCCATAGCTTACTGGCCCGATCAGACGGATCTGCTGGGTGTTGTTACCGCCCTCACGGATGGTCTTCACATCCATCGTCATCTCCAGGCCATCGCACTCGGCAAAGGCCGCGCTGCACAGCGCCGACGACCCACCCGGCAATGTGATCTCAATTGCGAAATTGAAGCCGGCAAACGGCACCAGCACACTCTCGTTGGCCTGGTTTGCCATCAGCGCACCTCCAGCACACGCGCTCGGTCGCCGATCTGCACCAGGCGCACGGTTAGGAAGCTCAGCGGCTGCACTGGTGCAACACGCAGCTCAACGATCAGTCGGCCAGCATCCAGATCGCCCGACGCGCTCGAGACATCCACTCGAAAGGATGTGGCTGGTGTGCCACCCACAAACGCGCCGCGCGTGAACAAATAGCCCAGCGTGGATTCGAACTCGCGCTTCACCAGCCGGCGAAAGCTATCGCTGTTGGCCTCAAAAACATAGCTGGCACCCTGCCGGATCGCTAGCCGCCGCAGCAACATCAGCAGCCGGCGCACATTCACTGAACGCAGCAGCGCATCTTGGCTGAGCGTGTCAGCGCTGAGATTCAGAAAGCCACGCGGTTCCTGGCGAATCTGGTTGATTTGCGCCTCCAGCAAGTTGCCGCGCCGGTCATCTGGAACGGCGGGTGTGAGCGCCGCCACGCCAGGCAGCGGCTGGTTGGCCGGCGCGATCCATGCACCACGCTCCAGCGCCTGGCGCGCGTACAGCCCGCACATCATGCCATCGGGCGGCAGCGCGCGCAGCTGCTGCGGCCCGCGTTCATCGCGCACCACCGGCCAGGGATGGTACAGCGCGCCGTAGCTGAACGCAATCGTCTCGGCTGGGCCGAGCGGCGCGATCCGCGTTTCGAAATTCCCGCTGG
>JACMIM010000444.1 GCA_014381165.1 Roseiflexaceae bacterium | reverse complement strand
GCCCCGCCACCACCGCCAGCCTGCCGCTCCAGGTGCGTCCAGGCGCGCCGCAGCCGGGGCAGCAAGTATTTGTACTGTGCTAGCTCGACCTGGATGCGGCCCTCGTGGGTGCGGGCGTGTCCGGCGAAGATGTCTAGAATCAGCCCGGTGCGGTCGAGCACGCGCCGCTTCAGCACTTCCTCGGCGTTACGGGTCTGCGAAGGCGTCAGTTCGTCATCGAAGACCACCACATCATACGGCAACACATCCTGCTGATCGGCGATCTCCTGGATTTTACCGGGGCCAATGTAGTGCTTGGGATAGGGCGATTTAATCCGCTGGAAGGTACTGCCGACAACTGCAAGGCCGGCGGTGTCGGCCAGCAGGGTCAGCTCCTGAAGCGAATCCTCGGCAGACCACTCGCTCCGCCCGCCAGTCAGTTCAGTGCCGACCAGCAGCGCGCGCTCACGCGGAGCCTTTGTCTCGTGCAGATGACGCCGCAGCGCGCCATTGGTGATTGTCTCTTCAGAAATAGCAGTGCTCCTTGAAGTATCGTGCGACAAAAAGCCCCGACCGTGTGGTCGAGGCAGTGCTTGACTTGTCGCGTTTTCGATGCAACCATTGCCGCCACAGCTAGAAATGTGTGTCGGCGGTATTGTACCACGCCGGGGGCGGGTTTGAAACCCGCCCTTGCGCCTACTAGCCCTTGCGCCTACTAGCCCTTGCGCCTACTAGCCCTTGCGCCTACTAGCCCTTGTTCTTATTATAGACATCGAAGAACACCGCCAGCAGCAGCACCAAGCCTTTGATCGATTGTTGCCAGTCGATGCCGACGCCGATAATCGACATGCCATTATTCATCACGCCCATCACGAACGCACCGATAATCGCGCCGATCACGGTGCCGATACCGCCCGCCGCCGACGCGCCGCCGATAAAACAGGCCGCGATCACATCGAGTTCAAAGCCGGTGCCGGCGCGTGGCGTGGCCGTATTCAGGCGGGCCGTTATGATTAGGCCGGCCAGCGCCGCCAGCACGCTCATGTTCACAAAGCTGTAGAAGGTCAGCCGCGCAGTGTGAACGCCAGACAGCTTGGCGGCCTTTTCGTTGCCGCCGAGCGCGTAGATACGCCGACCAAGCACAGTTTGGGTGGTCACAAAGGTGTACAGCGCCACCAGCGTGAACAACACAACCAGCACATTCGGCAGGCCGTTGTAGGAAGCTAGCAGGTAGCACAGCGCCATGATCGCCGCCGTGATCGCCAGGTTTTTGATCACGAACAGATACATCGGCATGGTTTCGAACTTAAAGCGCTGCTGATTGCGCCGGGCGCGCACATCCAAAACGATCAGCGCTGCCGCGAGCAGCGCGCCGACCAGCAGTGTGGTCAGGTGCAGCCCTTCGCTGCTGAAGATGTCGGGGATGAAGCCAGAGCTGAGTCGCTGGAACTCGATCGGGAATGGTCCGATCGACTGACCCTGGAGCAGCACCAGCGTTAGCCCACGGAAGATCAGCATGCCAGCGAGCGTGACAATGAACGATGGAATCTTCATATAGGCGACCCAGAAGCCCTGCCAGGCTCCGATCAGCGCGCCGATCAACAGGCAGAGCACCATGGCCACAATATAGTTCATGTTCCAACTGACAATCAGCGTGGCCGAGATCGCGCCAACAAATGCCGCCACCGATCCAACCGAGAGATCGATGTGGCCTGCTACGATCACGAGCAGCATGCCCAGCGCCATGATCACGATATAGCTATTCTGCAAAATCAGGTTGGTAATGTTGAGCGGCTGGAGCAGCGTGCCATTGGTCAGCACTTGAAAGAATAGCACGATCGCAATCAGCGCGATCAACATGCTGTATTGGCGAATGTTATTTCTGAACAGCTCACCCAGCTTGCTGGTCGGCGCGGCAACCGGCGCGGTGGAGGGGTAGGTTTTCATGCGGCGGCCACCTCTTGTGATTGCATGATCGTCTTCATGATTCGCTCCTGTGAGGCCTCGGCAATCGGCATCTCGCCAACGATTCGGCCTTCGTTCATCACATACACCCGATCGCACATGCCAAGCACTTCTGGCAGCTCCGAGGAAATCATAATGATCGATTTGCCTGCGGCGACAAGCGCGTTGATGATAGTATAAATCTCGTACTTTGCGCCAACATCAATGCCGCGCGTCGGCTCGTCGAGAATCAGCAGATCTGGCTGGGCAAATAGCCATTTGCTAAGTACGACCTTCTGCTGGTTGCCGCCGGAAAGGTTAATCGTCTTTTGCAGAATGCTCGAGCACTTTATGTTCAGCTGCTCGCGGTAGCCATTGGTCACGACCAGCTCCTGCGGCTCGTTGATCACAATGCCGTTGGCGATCGCGGGCAGATTGGTCAGCGTGATGTTGCCCTTAATGTCCTCGATCAGCACCAGGCCAAAGGCTTTACGATCCTCGGTTGCATAGGCAATGCCATTGGCGATCGCTTTCGTAACCGAGCTGACATCGATCTCGCGGCCATATTTAAGCACCGTGCCGCTGATCTGGCGGCCATAGGACTGGCCGAAGATACTCATGGCCAACTCGGTGCGGCCTGAACCCATCAGGCCGGCGATGCCGACCACCTCGCCACGGCGCACAGTGATACTGATATCGTCGATCACCTTGCGGTCGGCGTGCTGCGGGTGATACACATTCCAGTTGCGCACCTCGAAAATAGTCTCGCCGATCTGCGGCTGGCGCGGCGGAAAGCGGTGCGAGAGGTCGCGCCCGACCATGCCATGGATGATCCGGTCTTCGGTGATCGTGTCGGCGTGGCAGTCCAGCGTCTCGATCGTCGCGCCGTCGCGCAGCACCGTAATCGCGTCGGCTACCTTTGAAATTTCGTTCAGCTTGTGCGAGATCAGGATGGAGGAGATACCCTGCGCTTTGAACTGAAGCAGCAACTGGAGCAGCGCCTGGCTGTCGCTTTCATTCAAGCTGGCGGTCGGCTCATCCAGGATGAGCAGCTTGACCTTTTTGGCCAGCGCCTTAGCGATCTCGACCAACTGCTGCTTGCCGACGCCAATATCGCCGATCAGGGTATTTGGCGATTCGTGCAGGCCGACTTTCTCCAGCAGCGCGCGGGTGTGGAAAATCGACTCCGGCCAGTTCAGCACACCGTAGCTGGCGTGTTCGTTGCCAAGGAAAATATTCTCGGCAATCGAAAGCGTCGGCACCAGCGCCAGCTCCTGGTGAATGATCACCAGGCCGACTTTCTCGCTCTGGCTGATGTCACGAAAACGGCACTCCTGGCCTTCGAACATGATCGTGCCAGTGTACGACCCGTGTGGGTAGACGCCACTGAGCACCTTCATCAGCGTCGATTTGCCCGCGCCATTCTCGCCGACCAGCGCATGAATCTCGCCGCGCTGCACCTGGAAGTTGACATTATCGAGCGCTTTGACACCGGGAAAAGTCTTGGTGATCTCACGCATTTCGAGAATCAGATCAGACATGTCGCACCATTGGGTAAACTCAACACTGAGGGTTTGTATTAGATAGGAGGAGGTACTTCATCATTGTTGCGTTGTTTGGTGCAG
>JACMIM010000443.1 GCA_014381165.1 Roseiflexaceae bacterium | reverse complement strand
GCCGACGATCGGGACGCCGTTTTCGCGATGGTCGCCGATGTCTGGGACGGCACCGATTACATTCCACAGGTCTGGGACAAATGGCTGCATGCCACCGACGGGCCGCTGCTGGTTGGCGAACGAGAGCAACTCCCGGTCGCGCTGTGTAAGCTCACGGCGCTCGGCCCGCACGAGGACTGGCTGGAAGGCGTGCGCGTCGCCTCGAGCGCCCGTGGCCAGGGCCTAGCTCGCCAGCTCATCCGCCAGACAGTCGAACTTTCCCGCCAGCGCGGTAAACGCACCTTGCGCTTTCAAACCAGCGAGGAAAACCCGACCATGCACCGGCTTGGCGAGGAGCTAGGATTCAAGCTGAACGCCCGCCTGGCGCTGTACGGAGCCACACAAATCGAGCGGCCCGCATTGTACGCGCCACTCGACCCGGCGCTGCTGCCCACGCTGCTCGACGATCTGGCGCGTTCAGCGCCGCTCGAAGCGAACGGCGGGCTGTACACCTACCGCTGGACAACCATGGAGCTGAATGAGGATCGACTGAGGGCGCATCTTGCGCAGGGCGAGGTGGTGGGGCTGGCGGGCGAGCGTGCCTGGGCCATCATTACGTCGACGCCCTACGGCGGCTTCTGGATTGGTCATATCGAAGGAAAAGGTGAGCAAGTGGTGCGGCTGCTCGACGCGCTGCGCCACACTCCCGCGCAGTACACACCGCTCGCGCCAGAGGCGGCGTTTTTCTGCCGCGCCCATGTCGTACCAGATACCCCGATTCTCCCAGAACTGTTGGCGGCGGGCTACACGCGCGGCCAGAACGACGCGCGCGTGTACGAGGTTCGCCTTCTGTAAACCTGAAGTGGCAGCAGAGATTACCGCCGCCGCATCGCGTAGGCGACGCCACTCTGCATGCTGCTTTGGGTGACAATGCTGTCAAGGTCAACACCCAAGCCCACCAGTGTCTGCGCGATTTCGGGCCGGATGCCAGTGAGAATGGCTTGTGCGCCAAGCAACCCCACTGCGCGCGCGGCCTGGATCAGCACATTGGCAACTGCGGTATCCACCACCGACACGCCGGTAATATCGATAATCACAAAGCGAGCCTGCTGATCAGCCACGCCTTCCAGCAGAACCGTTACGATCTGCTGCGCCCGTTGCGAGTCGATCGCCCCGATCAACGGCATGATCATCACCTGGTCGTTCAGTGGAATAAGCGGTGTCGAGAGTTCGGCCAGCGCCGCCGCCTGCATCTGGATAACCTGCTCCTGGAGCAGGGCGCGCTCCGCGTTTGCTTGCAGCAGTTCGGCGGTCTTGCGCTCGATCTCTTGTTCGGTCGCCTGTTTCCGCGCATCACGCAGCTGTTTCACCTCACTTTCGATCGTTTCGGTCGAAGGATAGATGCGAAAGGTGACCACTGGTTCACCCTGTTCGATGCTGATATCCTCGCTGGCCCAGCACGGGCTGCCAAAGGCGTGCGAAAACACACCGATGATCTTGCCCTGTAAAAAGGGGCAACCCCACGGGTGCTCGGCGGCGCGCTGCATGACCAATTCCCATGGTGAACGCACGACAACCACTGCCTGCTTCTGGGCATCATCGAAGTGCGGCAATTCAAACTTACCCCAGCCGGCCGTGCCAACAGCGCGTCCCCAGGCCAGAAAGCCCGTTTCAAATGTGCTGCCCAGCGTTGTTATCATGGCGTGATAATCTTCGTTTGTGCCTCGGCTCGATTGCTCGGCCACCAGGAGCCGAAACAACGGAATGCCGATCTCATCGACCAGCGGCTGCAGCAGGCGCAGCAACGAGGGGTCAAGCCAGAACAGCGATGCAGGTAAGCCAAAAAAACTCAAACGACCATTTACCAGATCCCAGCTAATCGGCACATGATGCAGTTCGATCGAATAGGTGTCTGGCACTCCCTGATTATTCACAATATCCTCGTTTCACTACCACCTGCAATAACCACCATGCTACATGATTAAATTGTATCCTGTCTAGAACGTGAAACAATATCAAAATACACACAGAATCTGATCTGTATCAGAGTATGCTACAATCAAAACGCCTTTTGAGACCTACCTGATTTCTAAACGCGTGGCAGCACACAAGCGGAAGGTTGGGTGCGCAACCCTCGGAAAAAGCCTCCTCGCTTGATATATCTGATCCCATTGCGCTTCAGCGGTCGGATCTGCCCATCGCATCGTACAGATTAGGGCATCAATACTGTTATGGAAGATATCGATACATTGGTCTATCAGGGTGCATTGGCCGCCGCCGAGGGGCGCAGCGACGAGGCGCAAGCGCTGCTGATGCGCGCGATCGAACTCGACGAGCAGAACGAACTGGCGTGGCTTTGGTTGAGCGGCGCGGTTTCTGACCCCGGCGATCAGCAGATCGCGCTGGAGAATGTGCTGGC
>JACMIM010000442.1 GCA_014381165.1 Roseiflexaceae bacterium | reverse complement strand
GGCAGTTGGCACTGCTGTGGGCGCAGCAGTGGGCGCAGCAGTGGGCGCGGCGGTGGGCACAGCTGTCGGCTCAGGCGCAGGCGGCGGAGCTTGCCCAGCTAGTGGGTCGCTGCCAAGCCAGAGAAAGGTGATTTCGACAATAGCACGGTCGCCGCGAATACCCAGATCGTCGATCCACGCACCATCGCCAACGTCCACAGCGGTGGGGAAGCGCACCCGGCCCTTTTCGGCCACACCTTTATTGTAGCCATCGAAGTAGGCGGCGTGGTCTTGCGGGTAGCCGCGCGGCAGGTCGCTGAAGCGCTCGCGCTCGGCATTCCAGTAGTCATCGCGCTCGTTCCAGGGGCCGACATCATAGACTGGCACGACTGTCGAGCGATCCTTGTAGGTGATGCGCACCTGATACTCATTTTTGCCACGGCGCGAAAGCGCACGCCACGAGGGTAGCGACACAAAGCGATCGCGAGCAGTGATGATGTGGCCATTGGCAGTGCGCCCACCGATCATACCCTGCCTGGTCGCGTGTATGCGGTAGGTTGGCGCGACTGGCGTATCCAGGGTGCCGAACGCGATGCCGCCGGTTGGTGCTAGTGCAACACGCTCAACCCCAACAACCCCGCCATTGCCAAGCAGCCGCACACGGTACTGGGCGTAGCGCGCTGCGCGATCGAAGCTTGCCACTGCGCCGGGCGCGAGATCGAGTTGCCACTCCGTCCAGTGCTGGCCATCGGCGCTGGCCCGCAGATCGACAGCGGCCTGGCCGCCTACGCCGCCGATCGTCGCGTAGTCGAGCTTGAGCGATTGGAACAATGCTGTGAAGGAAAGGGTCGAGGAGGTAAATGTACCGAAGTGAGCATACTCGCCGGTGTGAAGTGGTGCTGGAGCGTGGGGTTGGAGCAGGATCGCGCCGCTGGGACTGACCGTTACGTACTGTATATCAGGTTCGTCAGTCGTCGTGCCTTGCTCAACACGCGCGCCAGCATCCGCTGAGCTAGGACAGGCCGTTCCCAAGACAGTTGCCACAACCATGATGGCAAACGCACGAACAAGGTGCAGGTGACTATGCATATCCATCCTTTGTCTACAACCGAGCTAAACAGGTTGCCAGCCTACTACCATGGTAGGATACGGCACTCGGTCTCTAGAACGAGAGGATTATATCATAATTCTCTCAGATGTCTATCAGGAAGCAGCGGCGCACTATGAAGTATGGTCGTATTGTGCTTTAGGAGTTACACGGTTGCCCAAGAGCTTTCATTTCGCCTGTAGTGGGCAAGGAAATAACAAATAACTGTTTCGTTGTGTAGTGCAAAGCACCACACAACGAAACAAAAAGATAGATTTTCATGCTGCCGCATGCTGAAGTCGTCAACTGCGTAAGTCCTAATTATAACGAAAGGCAAAAGGCATCATGAGCGCCTTTTGCCTTTCGTAGTGAGTTGTTTGCTTTGCGCCTGCTCGCTACGGTTGTTTAGCCGGGTGAATGACAACTTTACGTGTCTCGCCCTCGCCAGCACTCTGCGTGTACACACTGGTGTCACCACGCAATGCCAGGTGAACAATTCGCCGCTCATATGCGCCCATTGGCTCAAGCGTCAGCGGACGCCCGCTTTGGCGCACGCGCTCGGCTATGCGCCGGGCCAGCCCTTCGAGCGACTCTTGGCGGCGCTGCCGGTAGTTACCGACATCGACAACAATCTGCGGCCATTTCTGTACGCGGCGGCTGACCAGGAGATTCACCATAAACTGGAGCGAGCGCAACGTTTCACCGCGTCGCCCAATCAGCAGGCCCATCGCTTCTTCGTCAGCACCTTCCACATGAAGGGTAATCGTTTCTTCTGGCTCGCCTTTTTGGCCAGGCACCGTTGTTCGCACTGGGTCGACGAACGCTTCGATATCCATCCGCGCGAACAAATCTTCGAGAATTCGACGGGCGATCTGTTCGATCGTCAGCTGCGTCGTGTCGCCCGTTGGTTCAGCACTGGCGGCAGCGGCCTCTAGCACAGATGCATCGTCATCGTCGTCGTCGTCGATCGCTGTTACGCGGACAAGCGCTTCTTCGTCTTCACCACCAGCCTCTAAGACCTCGATTGCAACCTCATCGCGATCTTTATTAAGCTGAACCAGCGCGAGCTGAATAGCCTCTACGACGGTACGGGCGCTGATCTCGATACTCTTCATAGAAATGGCTCCAGGAAATCGCCGCCTTCAGGCGTGCGGAGGAATGGAGCGGCGGCAAAGGGAACGGCGTCTAATTCACATTTGGCAGCCGCCATTTTCGGCTTCCTATTACGGAATAAGACCATCTGTGGTATACTCCTTGTATGGGCTAAGGCACCTGCCTGCAGGCAACCGTTTACGCCCACGCCGCCCAATGCGGCATCCGAAAAGCTCCTGGTCTGATTGACTTAGTTGTGTAAGCAGCACCGCGCTGCGGCATCAATCAGCAGGTTGTTGTCAACCAGCCTACCTGCTCGATCCGGTTTCCCAGGAATGACCGGAATGCCAACGAGCTAAAGTGTCGCGTTCGTATCGGCCACCGAAGGACGTAGGTGCAAGCTGCCGCCGTCAGGCGTGCGGTAATTGACAGCGTCCTCTGGCTAACGTCGCGCCTTGTTGCGTCGGCGAGGGTTTGGCTGCTGGCGGATACTTTTGCGAGTCTCGGCAAGCGCTGCTTCTGTCGCCGGATCTGAGCGCGGAATCTCTGCCGCCGCTGAAGCAGCGGGAACCGCCTGCTCGGTCAGTGGAGCGAGCACATCCCAAAAGCTACGCCGTGGGCCAGCATCGCCCGCAAGGGTTTCCACAGCTTTGCCAGTTGGTGCATTTGGCGCTTTATCATCAGTTGGCAGAATAACTGTTGGCGGCGGGAACAGGCCTGCATTCGTTGGTAGAAACTTAAGGTAGTTTGCCAGCGAACCCCAGCCAGAGATAGCAAACGTTTGAATCATCGAAAGTATGCTGCCGGCCACCCAGTAGAGCACCGCGCCGCTGGGAAACGTGAAGCCAATGTAGCCGAACACAATCGGCATAATGAGCATCGAGTTCATCATGGCTTTCTGCTGCGGATCCTGAATGCGTGGCGTCGACATCAGCTGGACGATCAGCTGGAACAACACCGAAAGCACTGGCAGAATGTAGAGCGGGTCGGGAATGCCTAAATCACGCAGCCATAAAAAGCTGGTAGAGAGCCGGTGGTCAAGCAGCGAGGCATTCATTGCCGCCGTTTCAAGGCCAGCGCTGCCAAGGGCGTTCACCATCGACTGTGCGGCCGCCTCGGAAGGCGGGATTTGTGCCAGATTGATCACTGCCTGGTAGACTGCAAAAAAGATTGGTAGCTGGAGGAACAGGGGTAGACAGCCGCCGGCCGGGTTGATTTTATTCTCCCGGTACAGCTTAATCATTTCCTCATTCAGTCGCTGCTGATCTTTGCCGTGCTTGCGCTGTAGTTCCTTCATCTGCGGCTGGATCGCTTGCATGCCGCGCGAGGAGCGCAGCGACTGCAGCGTCAGCGGGAGGATGACCGCGCGGGCGACTATCGTAAAGAGAATGATTGCAACGCCTGAGTTGCCAGTCCACGCCTGGAAAGTGAGCAGAATGTTCTCAAGCAGGCCAACAAATCCAGTCCAGATATTCATATGCGTGGCACCTTAACGGTTGGTGGGTAATTCGCGCCAGACTCCAGCGCGTTGCAGCGATTGAACAACGGTTGTTGTCAGTTGCTGAAAGTCGACATCGGCAACAGAGGGAGATCGTACAATGAAGACGATATCCCATCCTGGTGCGATCTGATCATAGACGAGGCGAACAACTTCTCGCAGGCGGCGCTTTGCTCGGTTACGGACGACCGCTATTCCCAAGCGTTTACTGGTAACAAAGCCACAGCGTGTGGTTCGCCGCCGGTTCACGAGCGCTTGAAGCGCAAAGAACGGTGTTTCCCACTTCTTGCCCTCCCGCCGCGCGCGTTGAAACTGAGCTGGCTTACGGAGCCGGTGGGCGCGTTTCATGCTAAATGTGGTGATGCCCGGCGAGAATTGGTTTCTCACCGGGCATACAATCCTTAACGATGCCCACCACGCAGTTGGCGGCGCTCGTCGCTCACGGTCAGTTTGTGGCGGCCGGTCAGCCGGCGGCGCTTAAGCACCTTTCGCCCATCGTGGCTCTTCATCCGCTCAAGAAAGCCATGTTTGCGCCGCCGGGGAATGCGCTTCGGCTGCCAAGTTCGCTTGCTCATGGTGGTATGCCTCTACAGTACTACACGACCCCGCAGGGTCAAATCTTGTTAAAAACCGTTGCGCTATGGATACTAGCCGTTATTATCGCAACACAGCATTCCACGCACTAACTCCGAGCATTATACTCAGGAACAGCACACACTGTCAAATGCTTGGGCACAAATTAGCCGCCAGCACCAGCATTGCGGCTGGTAGCTGGCGGCTGAAAGATGATGGCCAGTGCTTACTCGTCGTCGCCCATCGTTTGGATGGTTCGGCGGATTGCATCGCGCTGGTTACGCACGAAACGCCCGTTCTCGTCGGTTTCTTCCTCTTCGACCTCATCGACACGGCGCTTCTTATCGACACGTCGATTACCAGCGCCAAACTTGGACAGTAAGTCCTCGAGTGTCGCGTTTGCCGGAGCATTTTCCTCCGGCTCATCGTTAGTGGTCGCGTACACCTCAGTTGTGCTGCCGATCGGCTGGCGGTCATCCCGGCGTGGGCGATCGTTGCGCACACGCTCCTGGCGCTCCTGGCGATCTTGGAGCGTGGGAAACTCGCGGCGTGGGCGATCTCCGCGATCGGGGCGGTCATTCCGATCAGGGCGATCACTGCGCTCTTGATTGTCGACAGGCCCCTGCTCATCCTGCGGGCGCTCTTCAAGCACCATACTCAGGCTGATCCGCTTTGAGCCGGCCTCCATCTCCAGCACGCGCACCTGTACTTTGTCGCCAACCGTAACTACATCCTCGACCTTGCCGACCCGCTCGGCGGAAAGCTCTGAAATGTGGACAAGCCCATCACGGCCGACACCAATATCCACAAAAGCACCGAATGGCGCGATGCCGCTAATCGTTCCTTCGAGAATCTGGCCCTTATCTAGGCCCTGGAGCCGTTGGGCACGCTGCGCGCGGCGCAGGCTTAGGCTAATACGCGTGCCTTCAGCATCGACTTCTAGAATCTTGAAGGTGTAGCTCTGGCCAACCGTCACCGCGTCCTCAGCCTTATCGATCCGGCCTTCGGAAAGCTCCGAGATATGCACAAGTCCATCTTTGCCAACGCCAATGTCGACAAAAATCCCAAACGGTGCAATGCCGGTCACAGTGCCGTCGACTGCGTCGCCAACTTGAAGGCTACCTAATCGGTCGCGGTCGAGTTCAGGCTTGCGGCGGCCACGGCTGCGTGGTGCGTCGGCCGTGCGCATGGTCAGGCTGATCCGCCTGCCATCGGGTTCGACGCTCTTGACGCGCACCTTGACCGTGTTGCCAATCTGCACAATATCGCTTGGCGAATCGATCCTGGTGTTGCTCATCTCTGAGATATGGACGAGGCCGTCACGGCCAACACCAATATCGACAAAAATGCCATACAGCGCGATCGAGGTGACCCGACCTTCAAGCTCCATACCGGCCTGAAGATCTTTCACCCGGCGCGGCTTGCCGCTCTCGGTTTCTGCAACCGGCGTAAAGCTTGCTTCCTCGCTGGTGGCCGCGTCGCCATCATTTGGTGTTGTGCTTTCGGCAGCAGGCGCTGAACTGATTGCTGCGTCGGCGTCCTCACTGGTGACTGCGTCGTCAGCAGAACGTGTGGACTGCTCGGCTTCTGGTTGCTCGATCGCAACCACGGCCTCTGGCTGTGCAGCTGCCTGCTCGGCTTCGGGCTGCTCGGTTGCAGCCAGGCTTTCAGGCTGCTCGGCGGGTGGCTGCTCGGTCACAGATTCAGCTGTAGGCTCCTCGTCAGCTGGCTGTACCGGCTCGCCGACGGCACGCTCTACAGCCTGATCGTCTGTGGTCGCCTCACGCTGTCCGGCGGCGGACTCTGTGCGCTCCGCGTCGGCTGTGGAGGAGGTGGCGACCTGCTCCGCCGCCTCGGCGGCCTCCTCCTGGGTTTGTTGAGCCGGCAGCTCCGCAACAGCGACTGCGCCGTTATCGTTCTGCTGTAGCTCGTTTTGCTCCTCGACGGGGCGCTCCTGACTCGTCATGACCAACAGCCCTCCTGGTGGCTTGTCCAACAATAAACCTTGCGGTTTGCCTATATATGATCCGTGCGGCTAGAACACCTAGCTGCGTATCACCTGAATCTACCGGCGCAACTCTGCGCGTACCAGTTCGGCCAGCCCACCATCGCGGATATCATCAAGCCGATGGTAGGAGCCTTGCAAGAATTCGGCCAGCTTTCGTGCCAGCCCGCGCTCGAAGACTGGGTGCTCGGTATCGATTACAACAGCGTAAATGTCCTGCGCTGCAATAAACTTTGCTAGCTCGTAGGCTTCGGTTTGCGGTGGCAGGTCGCCCATCGCGACATTGGCCTGGCCATCGGTCAAAATGACCATTAGCGGCAGCACTTCCTCGTCCTGGCGCTTGGCCTTCGCCAGCAACTCATAGCCAAGCATCAGGCCGCGTGACAGCGGTGTTTTGCCGCCTGTTGGCATCTCGCGCAGCCGCTTTTGCGCCAGTTCGACACTACTCGTCAGCGGCAGCAGTAGGGTGGCATAATCGCGTTGGAACGAGATAAGGCCAACCCGGTCGCGGCGCTGGTAGGCATCGCGCAGCAGTGAAAGCACGGCAGCTTTGGTCGCGCGCATGCGCTCCTCGGCGGCCATACTCCAGCTCGCGTCGACCACAAAGCAGACAGCATTACGTGTTTTACGCACGCGCACTTTCTGGCGTAGGTCGCTGCGGCGGAGCAGGACACGGCCTGGCTTATCGTGTGCGTCCCCAGCATCGGCGCGGCGCTGGCGCTGGTAAGGTGCCGCTTCGCGCAATGTCGCATCGAGTGCGAGATCAGTAACGCGCTGAACCGAACGGCTTTTGATGTAGCGTCCGGATTTCCGGTCGCTACGTGTCTTCGTGCGTTTGCCGAAGGCGCGGCGGCTTTTGCGGTCGGCACTGGCCTCGATTCGCTTTGGCGCATAGGGTGGTTCAGCATTGACTTGCTTCTCACCGCCGCCCGCATCCTTACCCGGTTGCGCACCATCCTGCGGGCGGCCCGTTGGTCCACTCATCGCGGATGCGCCCTCGTCGCTGGCCTCGCGCTGCTCGTCGTCGCCGCCTTCAGACGGTTCTAGTTGGGCTTTTTTTTTACGCCATCGGCTTGCGCGCCACCGCTAGCTTCTTCCGCTGCCGCAGCCCGATCGAGCACCGCATTCATGCGGTCTTCATCCAAGCGCACCTCGGTAAAGGGCTGCCGACGCATGCGGTGGGGCAGTGCCAGTTCGGCGGCGATCCGCAGATCCTCGCGGGTCAGGCTGATCCGGCCCGACCATGCCGCGTGTGTCCGCGCGGTTTCAAGAATTGCCAGATCGGCGCGGTGGCCATCGACGCCGAGTTCAAGTGCGAGCGCGGCTACCGAGGCCATGTCGCTCCGCGACAGCGCCACCGAGGGCAGCAGCGCGCGCGCCGTCGTAATCTGGTCGATCACGCGCTGCTCTTCATCGTGCCACTCGGCCCCAAATTCATCGGGGTCAGCTTCGAATGCCATGCGCCGCTCGATCACGCTAACGCGACCAGCGATCGTATCGAGGCCGCTAATCTCGACCACTAGCCCGAAGCGGTCGAGCAACTGCGGCCGTAGTTCGCCTTCCTCGGGGTTCATCGTGCCGACCAGAATGAAGCGCGCTGGATGCGAAACGCTGATGCCCTCGCGCTCGACCGTGTTAACGCCCATCGCCGCCGCATCGAGCAGCACATCAACGAGATGGTCATCAAGCAGATTGACTTCATCGACATACAGCAGGCCGCGATTTGCCTGAGCAAGCAAGCCTGGTTGAAATCGGCGCTGCCCTTCGCTGATTGCGTGCTCAAGATCGAGCGAGCCAACCACGCGATCCTCCGAGGCGGCAACCGGCAGATCGACCAGTGGAGTAGGGCGCGAGACAACCGGCAGTTGTTCGCCAGCTTGGTAACGTGCACGCACCTCTGGCGACATCAGGGCTGGATTGGTCGGCGAGCTGTTGTATGGGTCGTCGGCGACAACATCAATTGGTGGCAGCAACCGGGCCAGGCTGCGGACAGCGGTTGATTTCGCTGTGCCTTTTTCACCACGAATCAGCACGCCGCCAACGCGCGGATTGACCGCGTTCAGCAGCAGTGCTCGTTTGAGTCGTTCTTGGCCTACGATCGCTGTGAATGGGTAGATTGGTCGTGTCACAATTATATGTTCTGTACGCAGCAAAAGCCTCCGACCCCACATGGGCATGGAAGGTGAGAGCAACACTGCCACTTCGAGGGAGCTGGGAGCACAATGTCTCGCACAGCTGTCATGTACTATACGCTTTTACTCATATTAGACCTTTGCATTTTCTCACAAAGGGCTGTAAAAGTCAAATCGATCAGCGCACTGCGAGTGGCACGAAGATGACTATGTTTGTGGGCGGCTGTGGAGCAGGGGTAAGCTGGATTGTTCGACGGTGAATCGGTGTCTCCAAGCCGGTCTGGTCGCGGAGTTGCAAGAAGAGTATGATGTGGTCGCTGGTCGCTTCACCCCATACCGGTAGCAGCACTGAGTGCCAATTGCCTGTGGTCATGCCAGCCGATTCGCTGCTGCGAAGATCGAAATTGGTTGGCAGATCAAGCTGAAGTGAGTACGCCGCCGCGCTGATGCTGTCGGGGATGACCAGATTGTAGACTGGCGCAGCGCCAACACCACTGATGGTAATAGTTTGTGTGATGATTCGTGACGCGGTGCCGACGCGATTGACAGCGCGTAGCTCGACCGTGTGTGTACCATCATACAGCGCGAGCGTTGTATGGATGAGTTCTTCCGTAGTATCGTAGCTGCCATCGCCTGGTGGTAGCACCAGCCATTCGCTGGTGTTTGTGCGGAATTCCACGCGGTCGATTGAGTTCAGCGAGATGGAGCGCTGCAAAGGGGATTTGAATGGCTGATCTGCGGCGCGGGCTGTGATCTGCGGCCGTTGATTGAGCTGTGGGGTTAGGTTCACGGTCAGTGTCGGCTCGGTGTCCAATGGATCCGGGATCGCATCGCCGTCGCTGTCGTGGTAGCCAACCTGCCCAAGTGCGGACGTATCGACCGCGCCCTGCTCGAATGCAGAAACTGGCTCCCACATGATACTGTGGTGATGCGTGCCGCAGCTGTTGGCCTGGCTGTTGGTGGCAGCGATCGCTAGGTAGCCGCTGGCCGCTGTACATGGTATGCCTGCTGCGGCATATTGATCGAGCGCGCCGAAGATGTGGCCAAGCTCGTGGGTAAGCATATGCGCGAGTTTGCCCGCGCCATAGCCGCCGGCCTCGCTTGTGAGTACCGTAAATGGGCCGTTGACATAGGCGTATGCAAAGCTACCATCAGCAAACTGATTGTCGGCATCGGCTGCACTGTTGGCAATAAAGATTGTGGTGGCCCAATCGGTCGCGAGTTCGCGGCGCAACGCCTGATTAGCGCTGTAGGCTTGCTCGAAGTGATCGCTGCCGCTGAAACCAAGCTGGGTCAGTGCCGCGCCGATCCAACGGCCTTCGGTCGAAAGCGAATGCGTGATCGGTTCGTACTCAATTGGAACTACCTGGGTCACGATTTGAAAGGTGACGTGGGCCTGTGGCACGCGCGCGGCCCACCAGGCGAAGGCTTCGTGGGTGGCGCGTTCCAGCCGCGCGATCTCGGCCTCGCTCCAGTTTTCTTGCAGCCCCAACACCTGCGTCTCGCTTTCCGGCAAAACCAGCCGGACGGCAACGCTGCCGGCCAGATACGCGCTTGGCGTGTAGCGGTCGGCAGTCGCACTTACGGCGCGGCTCGCGTGAGCAGGCCGTGGGGCGTAGAATGCGTCCTCGTGCAACAGGATTCCATCCTGGGCCTGGAGCGCGGGAGCAGGGCTGATCTGTGAGCAAACCGCGATCATGGCGAAAGCCAGCACAAGGCGATGAAGCATAGTGGTACTGCTGAGTGTGATGAAGGGTAGGATGAAAGCAGTTGCTGCGCACGCAGCAGTGAATTGTTGTGTCTAGCATACTGCGGGCAGGCACGATCTAATAGAGGTAGATAGTCCTTGCAGTCTGGAGGATGGGAGCTATACCATTCGGGCGGGGTTTAGGACGAAGGTACCAGGGGAATTGCAGATTGAGCCGTTGATGAGCGGATGAGAAAAGAACCAATCAAACAAACGCGCATGATGACTATGGCACGAAAGCATCCAGCGCTTTCACACGCTCTGGACTTGGCGTCTTCGTGCCTTTGTGATGAGTACGCTGGCACTAGGCCTCGTGCTGGCCCAGCAGCGCGGCAATCTTCTCCAGCAGGCGTGGCAGATCGACTGGCTTGATGTCGTAGTCGTCGCAGCCGGCTTCCAGCGCCTTGTCGCGATCGCCGGCCATCGCGTGGGCGGTCAGCGCGATAATCGGGATGCTGCGGGTCGCCTCGTCTGCTTTGATCTGGCGGGTCGCCTCCCAGCCATCGAGCACCGGCAAGCTCATGTCCATCAGGATGAGTGCTGGCTGCTCGGCGTGCGCCATTTCCACGCCCTGCTGTCCGTCGACGGCGATCACAACCTGGTAGCCCCTGCGGGTGAGCCGGCGCGAAAGCATGTCCTGATTCATCTCATTGTCTTCGACTAGTAAAATCTTGGTCATCGACGCCGCTCCTATGTAACATCATATCTATAGCAATCCTGCCAAATTTGTGAAGTGAGAGGGAGGTTTTTTCTCGGGGGCTGCGCCCCATGCCCCCGCTTTGCTATGTCGCCGCGTAGGTTTTTTCTCAGGGGGCTGCGCCCCAAGCCCCCGCTTCGCTATGTCGCCGCGTAGGAGGTGCAAGATGCGACCAATTCGCGAAGCTCGTTGAGCAGCTCGCTGCGGCTGTATGCACCCTTTTTGAGAATTTGGCTGGCGTGGCCTTCCAAGCGTTTGCGATCGTTGGCGGTCACGTCCTTTGCGGTGATCACCAGCACCGGAATGTTGCGCCACTCGGGACGACGGTGCAGTGCCGCAACAAACTCGAAGCCGTCCATCTCTGGCATCATCAGGTCGAGCAGAATGATTGAGGGCAGCTCCTGGGCAAGCCGCTCAAGTGCGACCCGCCCGTTCTCGGCCTCGCGCACCACGCGGCCTTCTTTTTCCAGCATGCGCCGCATCATGTGGCGCGTCGTGTAATCGTCCTCGACCAGAAGCACCGGGGCCAGGGCCGAATAGGCGTGATGCTTTTCTAGCATTCCCAACAGCTGTTCGCGCCCGACCGGCTTGATCAGGAAGTCGGTCGCGCCAAGTGCAAAGCCAATCGATTTATCTTCAGTCAGGGTCATCATGATCGTCGGGATATTGGCGAGCACCGCATCGTCCTTGAGCGCCTGGAGCAACGACCATCCATCGATACTGGGCATCAGCACATCGAGAATGATGACATGTGGCGGCTGTTCGCGGGCGGCGCGCAGTGCCTCACGGCCATCGGCGATGTACGTCACTTGGTAGCCTTCTTTGCCAAGAAAGCGGCTGATCAGTTCGCCGACAGCTGGGTCGTTGTCGATGACCAGAATATGGCTTTGGGGCAGCTGCCTGGGATGTGTTTGGGCTGCTGAGTCAATCACAACTGGATCTACTACTTCGGCAGGAAGCGTGATCGTGAAGGCCGACCCTTGCCCATACACGCTGGAAACGCCGATTTCGCCGCCCATCATCTGGCAGAAGTGGCGGGTGATAGCTAGCCCAAGGCCTGTCCCGCCGTATTTGCGCGTGGTCGAGGCATCGGCCTGTGCAAAGTTTTCGAACAGCTTGCCAACCTGTTCAGGCGTCATGCCAATGCCGCTGTCGGCAACGCGGAAGACAATCTGATCGCCCTGTTCACGGCGCGCTCGCCGGATGTCGAGCGTGATGACGCCCTGCTCGGTGAATTTACTGGCGTTGCTGAGCAGGTTGAACAGCGACTGGCGCACCTTGAGCATGTCGGCATGCATCTGACCTAGGCCTTCCTCGCAGTGGAGCACAAGCTTGTTGGCCTTTTTGCCAATCAGCGGCTGGAGCGTTGCCGCCACATCCTGGGCGAGGCTGGCGATCTCGAACGTTTCGAGGTACAGCTCCATCTTGCCGGCTTCGATCTTCGAGAGGTCGAGGATGTCGTTGATCAGGGCCAGCAGATGCTTGCCCGCCGAGTGAATTTTCTGCAAGTCGGTGACGAACTCGTGCTGCCCAGCGTCTTCGGCCTCTTCCTGAAGCATCTCGCTGTAGCCAATAATCGCGTTGAGCGGCGTGCGTAGTTCGTGCGACATGTTGGCCAGAAAGCTGCTTTTGGTGCGGCTGGCCACTTCGGCGGCCTCTTTGGCGTTGTGCAGTTCGGCATCGGCACGTCGGCGTTCGGTGATGTCGCGCACCGTGCCCTCGTAGCAATGCAACTGATTGTTCGCGCTGACCGCGCGAACGTTTTCGGAGATCCAAATCAGGCTACCATCTTTCCGGCACACCTGTGATTCGAAACTGTGAACCTCGCCGTGGTTGCGGATAGCGCGGATGAATTCGGCGTAGCGGTCGATCTCGCAATAGAGTTGCCGCGAGACATCGGTGCAGTGTTCGCGCAGATCGTGTTCGGAATCATAGCCATAGATACGTACCAGCGCCGGATTCGCGCTCAGAAAGCGACCGTGGGGCGTAATCTGGAAGATGCCGTCGGCGCTGTTTTCGTAGATGGTACGGAATTTTTGTTCCGCCGCCGCCGCACGGGCGCGCTCATCATGTGCCTGCTGCGATTCGCTTTGTAGCTGCGCCGCGACACTATTAAAGGAGTGAACCACTGCGGCTAGTTCGTCGCGGTTCTCAAGCGTGACAGTCGTGGACATATCGCCATGAAGCATGCGCTGCGTGGCTTGATCGAGCGCGCCAACGGTACGCATGATCGAAGAGTACAGGCCTGTCAGTAGGTAGCCGGCCAAAGCGAACGCCACAAGTGCAGCGAGTTGCACAAGAACCATCTTCTGGCCAAAGGCCGCGATGCGGGCTTGTAGCAGCACATCGAGCTGCTCGACGGTGCGATCCCACAAGGCGTAGGTGGCATTCAGCGCTTCTGGTGCTGGGAGGGCCAAGGCTTGCGCGTCGG
>JACMIM010000441.1 GCA_014381165.1 Roseiflexaceae bacterium | reverse complement strand
TGTGTCAAACCCGCCCCTGCCGGTGTGTCAAACCCGCCCCTGCCGGTGTGTCAAACCCGCCCCTGCCGGTGTCTTCGTGGCTAAAGGTTCGGTTGCAGCGTGGCGTAGAGCGCCTGCCACTCGTCCAGCGTTACCGTTTCGGCGCGGCGATCTGGCGAGACACCCGCCACTTCGAGCGCGGCCAGCACCTGCTGCTTATCTATCTTCAAGCCCTGTGAGGCCAGGCCGCTGGGCAGTGAGTTCGAAAGCATCTTGCGGGCCAGCAGGAAACCTGCCTTGATCAGGCGCATGTGCTGGTCGATCTGTGTGCGCGCAACCAGCGGCTGTGGGCGCACACGCAGCCGCAGAATCGCCGAATCGACGGCGGGCGCAGGCAAAAAGCTGCTCCCCGGCACCCGCGCGATAATCTCTGGCTCGGCGTAGATTTGAATCGAGTGGGCCAGCACGCTCAGGTCGCCCGGCGCGGCGACAATCCGTTGCGCCACCTCCCACTGCACCAGCACCACAACCAGCTCCGGCTGGGCCTCGGCCTCCAGAAAGTGACGCAGCACCGCCGATGTGATGGCGTAGGGTAGATTCGCGACCAGCTTGTAGGAGAAGGGCTGAGGGCTGAGGGCTGAGTGAGGGCCGAGGGCTTCGCTCGGCGTGATGCGCAAGATGTCCGATTGCACGATCGCCAGCTTCTGGTTCGCCCCAAGCTCTTCTGCGAGCCGTGCAGCCAGGCGGCGGTCGAGTTCGACAGTGACGACGCGTCTTGCCCGTTGCAGCAATTCCCAGGTCAGTACGCCCAGTCCCGGCCCAACTTCCAGCACAGTATCGGCGGGAGTCAACTCTGCTGCCGCGACAATCCTGCCAAGCGCCGCGCCGTCGATCAAGAAGTTCTGGCCCATGCCGCGGGTTGGGCGCAGGCCCAGGTCGCGCAGCGCAGCCGTGATGCGTGCAGGTTGGATATACGGGTTCTCTGTCATAATGAGCGCGTGGAGTGCATGAGTCTGCAATCTGTAATCGTCAGTGCAGCGGAATGATGACTTTGACGACTGTGCCCTGGCCCAGTGTCGATTGAAGCTCGGCGGTGCCGCCAATCAACTTGGCCCGCTCGTCAATATTCAGCAGGCCAAATGAGCCGCGCTGTTCATACGATGCCATCACGCGCTTCAGGTCGAAGCCGCGCCCATCATCCTGCACCACGGTTTCTAGTGTGGTCGCATGCTGCTTGAGCCGCACCCAAATGTGCGTGGCCTGCGCGTGTTTGAGCGCGTTGTTGACCGACTCCTGCACAATATTGAACAATGTGCCTTCGGTCTTGGTATCGAGTTCCGCCGTGATCGGCTCAGATTCAAGGATGATCTCGGTAGCATTGCCCTGAAAGCGCTCGAAGTACTGCCGCAGTGTGGTATCGAGTCCCTGCGTCTCCAACACCAGCGGTCGTAGTTCGAATAGCATGGTGCGAACCTCGTGAGCGGTGCGTTTCGCCATTGCTATCAGCTTATCGAGTTCGCCCTCGACCCGGCTGGGGTCGCGTTCGAGCAGCCGCTTGATGAACTCGACGTTCATGGCGATCGCCGCCAGCGCCTGGGCCGGGCCGTCATGCAGGTCGCGGGCGAGCTGGTGACGTACCTCTTCTTCTTTCGAAATAAGTTTGCTGCGCTCCTGGCGTAGATCATGAACCAGCTGGGCATTGTGCAGCGCAATAATCGCATAGTTCGCCAGCGCGGTAACTTTGCCAAGCTGCTCATGGCCGAACACATCCTGCGCATTGCCGGCAATCACCAACATACCGTAACTTTTCAGGCTAGCGCGCAACGGCACCACACAAACCGAGCGGCTGGTTCGCAACGAGGCAAATGGCTGTAGCTCCGGCTGCCTCGCCGGATCGCTCACAATCGCTGGGTCGCCGGTGCGCAGCGCCTCGCCGACCGGCCCAGCGCTGATCATTGGCCGCAGCGACTTTTCGGCCTCGCTCAGGCCAGCGGCGGCGGCCACATACAGTTCGTCCGGCTCGCCAGTCGAAAGCAGCGCCAGCGCCGAGTTATACGGCACCAGTTTGCGGCATTCGATCAGCATCACATCGAGCACGCTCTGGTAGTTCATGGTCGCCGAAAGCGTGGTGGCGACATCATACAGCGCTTTGGTCTGCTCGCGGTAGGTATTGGCCTGGAAGGTTGCTCGCTGCGTCTCCTGTTGAGCTTCGGCCACGCGCTGCCGGTTGACGGTGCCACTGCGTCCAGCTAGCCCACCAGTCAGCCAGGGAATCAGGATGAGCGTAATGCAGCGCAGCACAACGGCAACAATCAGCAGCGGATTAGAGGTCAGGCCAGTGTCGATTGCGAGGCGCAACGATGCAAACGCGCTAATGTAGCCTGCCGCCGCCAGGCAGCCGAGCAGCAAGCCACGCCGCGCCGAGACCTGCATGCCAGCGCCGATCAGCGGGAAAAAGTACAATGGGTAGAACAGATCGGTGCCGCTCTGGTCGAAATAGGTCAGCAGCGTAATCGTGAAGATGTCGATCACAAAGGCCGCGCGATTCACAAAGGCCAGCGGCTTAAGGGCCAGCGCCACTGTCGCCACCAGGTTGAACAACGCATAACATACGATCAGCAGCGTGCCTGGGTGGCTGATCTCCCAGGAAAAAAAGATCGATTCGCCGGTAATCAGCGGGCTGATCACAAGAAGCAGCGCGATCACCATCCAGCGGACGACGATATAGAAGGATTCGCCAGCCAGCGGTTTGAGATGGTTTTCGACCGGTGTAGTCGGCGCTGCGTGCTGAGTTGCGGCCAAGTGATCCCCCAAGTTCCTGATAGCTCTCGACAGGTGCCCGCTATGTGTGATCGAGTAGTGTTGTTGCCTCACCATACCGGCGCAGCAACCGGGCTTTGAGCAGCTTGCGCGCGTGGTGCAGCCGCGATTTGATCGTCCCCTCGGGCAGTTCAAGAATGTCAGCTATTTCAAGAATCGAATACTCGTGTAAATAGTATAAGGTGAGTACGGCGCGGTGATTGAGTGGGATTTCTTGCAGGGTCGCATGCACGATATCCTGGAGTTCGCGCTGCTCGGCCAGGTGTTCTGGCGAGCGGCGCTGTGGCGCGAACAGCCGCTCGGTCAATAGCGTCAGCGGCTCAAGAATGTTCCAGCGCCGACGAACACTATTGTACGATAGATTGGTGGCCACGCGATACAGCCAAGGCAACAGCGGCTGGGCAGCATCGAGCTTGCCAGCATTGGTGTACAGCCGGTAGAAGGTATCTTGCAGCACCTCCTCGGCGGTCTCCTGGCTGCGCGTAATACCGTGCGCAAGTGTGTAGACCGGCCGACGATAACGCTCATGCAGCCCTTCGAGCGCATCAAGGTCGCCAGCAGCAATCCGCCCTAGCAGCAGCGCGTCACTTGGTTCGGCCTCTCCAGCAGTGCTTGTGGTCATACCCACTCATACATTCTCGTCAGCATCGACGGCGACGCATCACTGCGCGCAAGAACAGTACCACAAGTTTCTCAGACAGCCTTCAGCGCAGCAATCGAGCTCGAAACCACTTCGGCGCTCTTTTTTACCAGCGCTAACTCCTCGTCGTTCAGCGGTAGCTCGATAATTCGTTCGACGCCGTTTGCACCGATCACGCATGGCACGCCAAAATAGATATCGTTCAGGCCGTACTCGCCCTCAAGAAAGGCCGCGCAGGGTAGCACGCGCTTTTTGTCTTTCAAGACCGCCTCGACCATCTGCACAGTCGCGGCGCTCGGCGCGTAATAGGCCGAGCCGGTCTTCAGCAGGTTGACGATCTCGCCGCCACCCTTGCGCGCTCGGTCGATGATCGCCTGAAGCCGCTCCTCACTCACGAACTGACTGATTGGAATGCCAGCCACGGTGGTGAAGCGCGGCAGCGGCACCATTTCGTCGCCATGGCCACCCATCAGCATGGCCTGAATATCCTCGACCGAAACGCCGATTTCCATAGCCAGAAACGTGCGGTAGCGCGCGCTATCCAGCACGCCGGCCTGGCCAATCACGCGGTTCTTGGGAAAGCCGCTGACCTGGCGGGCCAGGTAAGCCATGGTATCGAGCGGGTTATTGACAATAATGATCACCGCGTTTGGCGAAAGTGGCGCAGCCTTCGAAATACACTCGCGGGTGATGTTTGCGTTGATCTTGATCAAATCCTCGCGGGTCATCCCAGGCTTGCGCGGCGCACCGGACGTGACCACAATCACGTCGGAGTTGGCAGTATCGGCGTAGTCATTCGAGCCAGTAATACTGAGGTCGTAGCCTTCGATCGGCCCAGCTTCGGCGAGGTCGAGGCTCTTGCCCTGCGGCACGCCCTCGACGATATCGAGCAGCACCACATCGGCCAGTTCTTTCGTGGCGATCCAGTGTGCGGCAGTTGACCCAACGAAACCAGCTCCAACGATGGTCACTTTTGAGCGCATGGTGTTCTCCTGAAACTATCAGCCAGAGCAATGCTACCGGGTGGATTATACCCGTATTCTAGAAGCTGTAATTCATACTCACGCGGCCCGTGCGCGCAGCTTCTCCAGTACCAATGTCAGATCAGCCGGCATCGGCGCTTCGAACTGCGCCCACTCGCCACTGCGCGGCAGGAGAAAGCCAAGCTTGTAGGCGTGTAGAAACTGGCGAGTCAGGCCAAACAGTGCGCGCGGCTTCTTCGGGCCGTACAGCGGGTCGCCAAGTACTGAACGGCTCTTATGGGCAAAATGCACACGAATCTGATGGGTTCGCCCGGTGTCCAATTTGGCCTCTAGCAATGTATATTCGCCCAGCTCCTCGAGCACGCGCCAGTGCGTGCGCGCGTCGCGTCCATCGGCGGTGATGGCCATGCGCATGCGGTCGGTTGCGTGCCGCCCGATCGGCGCATCGATCAGGCCCTCCTGCTCCTTGAAGCGGCCATCGGCAACCAGCAGGTAGCGCTTGTCCATCGTGCGGGCCAGTTGCTGCTCCTGAAGCATATGCAGGGCGCGGTCGTTCCGGGCGACAACCAGCAGCCCCGAGGTTTCGCGGTCGATCCGGTGAACAATTCCAGGCCGCAGGTCGCCGCCGACCGTGATATCCGGGTAGCGCCCGAGCAGCGCATTGACCATTGTGCCGCTGGCGTGGCCCGGCGCAGGGTGGACGACCATGCCAGCGGCCTTGTTGACCACCACCACATCAGCGTCCTCATACACAACATCAAGCGGAATGTCCTCGGCGATCAGATCGACCGGGCTGGCCAATGGGCGGCGTACCTGTACACTGTCGCCCGACTGTACGCTTGTGCTGGGCTTGGCAGCCTGACCATTGACCAGAATGTGCTCGTCTTCAATCAGCTGGCGGGCGTAGCTGCGGGAAAGGTCGGCGATCTGATCGGCCACAAAGCGATCGAGCCGCTGGGGCTGCTGGTCACTGGCGACGACAAGCTGAAGATTCTGACTATCCACTGTGTATCTACTTCTACGAGTTCTGCTCGCCGCCGTTCGCAAGAGCCTCGCCAGTTGTCGGCGTGGCCTGCTTCGGCTGCTCACCATGCAGCATCAGGACGAGTGCCAGAACGACCACGCCAACGCTAATGCAGGCATCGGCAATGTTGAAAATGCCAGGAAACCAGGTGACGTGAATAAAATCGATCACATAACCAATCCGAAGGCGGTCGATGATGTTGCCGATCGCCCCGCCGACAATCGCGCCAACGGTGAGTTGTACCAGCGGGTTTTGATTCGGCAGCTGCGTGCGGTAGAAATACAATGCGCCAATACTAATTAGTATCGACGTGATTGTAAACACATACGGAAAGTTCTGAAACATGCCAAAGGCAACGCCGGTATTTTTGACAAACGTGAACTTCAGCCAGTCGCCAAGCAGTGGGATGCTATTGCCCTCGACACCGCCAAGTAGATCGTATATCCGAAACTTGGTCAACTGGTCGGCAATTACCACAATCGGCATCACAATGCCCGGCACAATCCAGATGTTACGCATGGCGCTGGTCACAATCCCTGCTCCTGCTCGATCTGCCGCTGGCCCTCGATCGAGTAGCGCGTATAGGGCAGCGCCTCAAGCCGCTCAAGCGCAATCGGCTCGCCGGTGCGCTCGCAAATGCCATAGGTGCCAGCGTCGATCCGGCCAAGCGCGGCGTCGATCTCGGCCACAATCTCGGCTTCGTTACTCTGCAAGATCATGTTGCGCTCGCGCAGGAAAATGTCGGTTGCTTCGTCCGCTGGATGGTTCGATGCCCCGAAGTCGCTTTCTGGGTCGGCGTCGGTAATTTCCAATTGTTCCTCGTTGCGGGTCAGGCGCGTGCGCTCGTCCAGCAGGAGCTGGCGGAACGTCTCGATCTGCTGTGTATCCATAAGTGCCTCCGTAAGAATACCGGGCGGGGGCGGCTTGTAAGCCGCCCGTGCACAGGTTGAGGCGGCTCGCGAGCCGCCCGTGCCGAAATCAGTGCGCGAACCTACGCCGTATCAACCGCGCGGTACCCACCGATCCCACTTGGCGCAAACGTTTCGCCAAGCGCGTGCAGCAGCGCCGACACAACCATCAGTTCGTCGCGTAGGGCCTCGCGCAAGGCCTCCGGCTGCCGCTCTGTCCACATGTCGCTTAGGTCGGTCACATTGGTACCGACCAATTGACAGTAGGCTTGGGCCGGGCGTTCGTTGCTCAGGCGGTAGCCGCGCCGCACCTCGACGGCGATGTACTCGGCAATGCCGCTCATCTCTGGGGCGATCCGGCGGATCGCTGAACGCACCGCCGCGTGGAATGCGCGCGCGAGTTCGATATCGCTGCGCTCGCCCTGCTGGCGCACATCAACAGTGTATGTCCAGGTCATATCAGTCACACCCGGCGAGATTGGCGCTCCCTCGGCGTGCAGTTGTTGCGCTGGCGACCATGTGAAGCCCACGTCAACCCAGGGTACCACTGTGCCTTCTATCAGTGGTTCGGGGTGTTCGGGAAACAGCTCGGCCTTGTAGGTGCGCTCAAGCAGTTCCGGGTTGACCGTCTCGTTGATCTCGTGATCGTGCAAGCCAGCGAGAACCCAGGCGTCCTCCAGACCGGCGGCAAGCTCGTCGTATGTTATCACTGGCATGTCCATTCGCTCACAAACTTGAAGCCGTATTGTACTGCGAAGGCACGCTGAGAGCAACTAATATTCGTCGTGAGCATACAGGTAGGTGCGACAGCTTGACAGCTAACAATATTCGGCTATACTAATAAATGTTAGTATATTAGAGCAATGGTGTGAGCGAGCTAGTATGAGTGAATCGAGCATGGCACGCGAGCGTGTGCTGAATGTAGCGGAACAATTATTCAGCGAACGCGGCTACAATTCCGTAACGTTGCGCGATATCGCCGATGCGCTGGGCATGAAGCAATCGTCGCTGTATAACCACGCGCCCGGCGGCAAGGAGGAATTATTTACCGCTGTGATGGAACGCTCGATGCAGCGCCACAAAGCTAATATCGAACGTGTAATCGCCGCCGCCGAGCCACATCTTCGCCCACAGTTGCGGGCGGTCGCACGTTGGCTGCTGTCGCAACCGCCAGTAAATCTAATTCGTATGACAACGTCGGACCTACCATCCGTTGCGCCCGATCGAGCCCTACATATAGGAACGCTTGGCGGCGATGCGTTGTTCCAACCAATTATGGCGCTGATCGAACAAGCGTATCGGCGTGGCGAAACCCGCATGATCGAGCCTGGAACATTCGCGGCTACGTTCCTCAGCTTGATCGACGGCGCGCATCACAGCGCACAGTATTCGCCCGTTCCAGCCGAGGTCGTGGCCGACGATATGATCGACCTGCTGCTCGATGGAGCATTGCGACGATGAATCAATTTTTTTTGCTAAAAGAAGCGAACGAAAATTAGTTCGTAGAGGAGGACTTGGATGAGTACAATCACGGCCAAAACGCGACCAAACCGCTTCCGCCTGCCACTCTGGCCAAGCCTGATTGCAGCACTGCTTGTGCTAGCGCTACTGGCCACAGTTGCCCTGCGCAGCAGCCTGTTTCAACGCCCTGATCCATTGCAGGGCCGTCAAGTCGCCAGCGTTGCTCGCGGGCCGCTGGTCGACCGGGTAGTGGCGACTGGCGCAATCCAGCCACGTACAACCTCGGCGCTGGCCTTTCCCACCAGTGGCGGGCGGGTCGAGCGCGTACTTGTCGCCGAGAACGACCAAGTGACTGCGGGCCAGCCATTGATCCTGCTGGAAACTCGTCGGTTGGCCGCAAATGTTGCTGCTGCCGAAGCAGGGGTGGCCCAAGCCCAGGCAAGCCTGCAAACGTTAAGCGATGGCGCAACGCCAGCACAAATCGCCGCCGCCCGCGCCCAGATCGATGCAGCGCGCGGCACACTGCTGCAAACCGAGGGTAGTGTCACCGCTGCCGATGTTCGTGCTGCACAGGCGCGGATCGCCGAGGCGCAGGCCCTGCTCGTGCGACTGACGGCTGGTGCCAAAACTACCGATATTGCATCTGCTGACGTGCAACTTCAACAGGCGCAGTTGCAGATCATACAGCAGCGCGACGCACTTTCGGCGGCGAAAAGTACTGCCGAGCTAGCCCTGCAGCAATCAGCCCAAGCGCTGGTTCAGGCCCAGTCGCGCTCTGCCGCAGCCCAGCGCGATTGGCAGCACGTCCAGTCAACTGGCAACGATCCAGCGACCGACCGTTCACTGAGCGATGTTCAAAAGGCCCAGTTTTACGAGCTGTCCGTCCAGGCTCAAGCCGCCCTGCGCAGTGCTCAGGCCAGTGTCGACCAAGCGCAGGTTGCGCTTGATAGCGCGCGCCAGGCTGAAGTGAATGGTATTCAAACCGCAGAACAGCAGGCGCGCGCAGCCCAGGCCAATAGCGAAGCGGTGAGTGCCGGTGCCGATGCCGATGCGATTGCTGCAGCACGCGCGCAACTTGCCAGCGCGCAGGCCGATCTTGCCAAACTTCAGGGCCAACAGCGTACCGGCGCGCTCCAGGCACAGCAGGCAAGCCTTGCCAATGCCGAAGCCCAGTTCGCCCAGCTGACCGCCGACCCAAAAGCCAGCGAGCTTGCCCAGGCGCAGGCCGTCGTCGCTCAGGCGCAGGCCCAACTCGATCTGGCGCAAACCGAGTTCGATCACGCCACCTTGCGCGCACCATTCGCTGGTGTGATCGGCACAATTGTTGTCGCGCCAGGCGAAATCGTTGGACAGCAAGCGCCACTGACACTGCTCGATATCTCGCGTTTCGTGGTCGAAGTTCAGGTCGATGAGGTTGGCGTGACACAAGTTGCCGTTGACCAATCGGTCGAGATCGTAGTCGATGCGCTCAACCAATCTGCGCTCCAGGGGACGGTCAAGCGGATTACGCCCCAGTCAAGCCAGCAGAACAACGTGACAACCTATGAGGTGCTGGTCGAGATCGACCCAGCGCAAGGTGGTGTGAAGCCGGGCATGACCGCAACCGCATCGATTGTTACGGCGAAAGTCGATGATGCGATCACGGTGCCTGCCGAGGCCGTGCGCGAAGAAAACGGTATCGCCGTGGTCGATGTTGTCGGCAGTGGGCCAGATGGCGTGCGGACGCTGATTGCAACCGCAGTAGAAACCGGCCTGCGTGCCGACGGACAGGTCGAAATTCGCAGCGGCCTCAACGCAGGCCAGGAGGTTGCACTGCCATGATCGAGCACAGCGCGGCGTTAGACATGCTATTGGCAAGCGGCCAGGCAGTCGTTCAGATAGAGCAGGTATCGAAGTTGTTTGGCACCAACGGTACGCCATTTCAAGCGCTCGATAGCGTATCGTGCGCGATCCAGCGTGGCGAAATGGTGGCGATTATGGGGCCATCGGGTAGTGGTAAAAGCACGCTTATGAATATCATCGGCCTGCTCGATGTGCCGAGCAGCGGAGCGTACCGACTTGACGGCGAGGATGTCAGCATGCTCGACCGTAGCCAGCAGGCGCGGGTGCGTAATGCCAAGATCGGCTTTATCTTTCAAAGTTTCAACCTGCTGCCACGGCTCACGGCCCAGGCGAATGTCGAGTTGCCACTGGTCTACGGGCGCGTCGCTGCGCGTGAGCGCCAGCAGCGCGCCCAGGCCGCGCTCGAAGCGGTTGGCCTGAGCGACAAACGTGAGAATCTGCCGAATCAGCTCTCGGGTGGGCAAAAACAGCGCGTCGCCATCGCCCGCGCGCTGGTAACTCAGCCCAGTATGCTGCTTGCCGACGAGCCAACCGGCGCGCTCGACACCAAGACTGGCGCGGAGATTCTTGGTTTGTTTCGCGAACTCAATCGCGAGCGCGGTGTAACGTTTGTAGTGGTAACTCACGATGCCGAAGTTGGCAGGCAGATGGATCGGGTGATTGGCCTGCGTGATGGGAAAATCATGGATCGGATTCTCGAAACCTATTACTACCAAGATGCCGAGCACAGCCAGGCGGCACTGCCCGCGCTTGTGGCTGCGTAGGCCTGACGGCGGCGTGCGACCGGCGTAACTCCCCTTACATTTACAACGCTTGTACAGAAAGAGATAATCTATGTTTCGCGAGCAACTCATCATGGCGATTGACAGTTTGCGGGCGAACAAGTTTCGCTCGCTGTTGACCATGTTGGGCATTATTATTGGCACCGGCACGTTGGTGGCCGTGCTTTCGCTCGGCAACGCCGTGCAAGGCAGTGTTTTTCAGCAGTTCATTGATCTTGGCACCCGCAGTGTGCTGATCTCGCCGGGTGACCCGACCAAAAAGGGCGCGCGCGACGTTCCGAGCTATGGCTTGCTTTCAATGCGCGACTACGCAGCGATCCAGAGCATCGTAGCAAAACGGCCCGACCTGTTTACCACCAGTGCGCCGCAGGTTATTAGCCCGCTGCTGGTGCGAGCTGGCACAACAGCGCTCACTGGGCAGGTTGTTGGCACGACCGCCGATTTCAACCGCATCCGCAATGCGCAGGCTGCATATGGGCGCTTTCTGACAGCTGCCGATAATCAAGCAGCTGCGCCCGTGGCCGTCCTAGGCGGGAAGGTTGCCGAGAAGCTCTTCGGTACCGACATAAACACCGTCCAAGCGAGCGTCGGTCGCCTGATCGAGATCAACGGGCGGCCAATCAAGATTGTGGGCATTCTGGGGGCAGATGCAACAATCTTCGGCTTGGAAGAACAAATTTTTGTGCCGATCACTACATTGCAATTGCGTTTGTCGAATAATCTCGATCTGCCTGGAAAAGGCCTGCAGGTCAACAACCTGCTGCTTGGCTTGCAAAGCGAACAGCAGACAGCTGAAGTGGGCACGGTGGTAACAGCCGCGCTCCGCAGCAATGCCGCGGGCGAAATCGACGACTTCGAAATTCTTCTGCCGGATCAGCCGCTCACGCTGCTGCGCGGCATCAACAGTGTAATCACTGGATTCATCGCGGTTGTAGCCGTGATTAGCTTGATCGTCGGTGGCATTGGTATCACCAATATCATGCTAGTGGCCGTCAGCGAACGCACTCGCGAGATCGGTGTGCGCAAAGCCCTCGGCGCAACCGACAGCGATATCCTTTGGCAGTTTCTGCTCGAATCGGCGGCGGTGAGCCTGATCGGCGGCTTGATCGGGGTCACTGGCGCGATCGCCCTGGTTGTAGTAGCTGGCACGCTCAGCGGCCTTGGTGCGCCGGTTGCCTGGGGTGCGGTCGTGGTTGCGCTGCTGTTTTCCGCCATCGTTGGCATCGGTTTTGGCACCTATCCTGCCCGCCGCGCCTCGCTGCTGCTGCCGGTGGAAGCGCTGCGCTACGAGTAGCCACAATTATTTTGCCACAACGACACGAAGCCACCAAGTTGTTCAACAACTTGGTGGCTTCGTGTCTTCGTGGCAAATTGTGCTAGCCCGCCGCGATGCCGGCTACGTCCGCCTCGGCGCGCTCGCGGGCTGAACCGATCGAGAAATACTTGGCCTCGGGGTGATGAATAACGATCGCCGCTGTCGACTGTTCAGGGTCGATCTGGAAGGCCTCGGTCAGCCGCGCACCGATCTGCTCGGCGGGCAGCAGGTTGAATAGTTTGGC
>JACMIM010000440.1 GCA_014381165.1 Roseiflexaceae bacterium | reverse complement strand
GATGATCCGGGCGCAAAGCTGGGCGTGTTCAGCACCGGCCCGGCTATCCGCAACCCGACCGCCAACCTGATCACCGAGATCATTGGCACATTCGCGCTGATCTTTATTGTCAATGCTGTCTCGACCGTGGCGACTGGATCGACGCCGGGCCTGTTCCCGTACCTGGTGGGCATTCTTATCTGGTCGCTCGGACTCAGCTTGGGCGGGCCAACTGGCTATGCGCTGAACCCCGCGCGCGATCTCGGCCCGAGGATCGTGCATGCGATCCTGCCCATCCCCGGCAAGGGTAGCTCCGACTGGGGCTACGCCTGGGTGCCGGTTGTCGGCCCGATCATCGGCGCGATTCTCGGCGGCGTGCTGTTCCGCGCCCTGGCAGGCTAGCAATCCTAACACCCCCTGCCCCTCTTCCGGTGGGAGCGGGGATTCTGGCTCCCTCTCCCGTGGGAGAGGGCTGGGGTGAGTGGCGGCTTCTGCAATTTGCAATTCCAAAAGGAGGTACCGAGTGAAGAAGTTAATCAATTCGCCGGAGGGCGTGGTCAAGGATGCGCTGGCCGGCATGGCAGCAGCCCATGCAGATCTGCTCCGCGTCGATTACGATCCCGATATCATTGTGCGGGTAGGCGCGCCAATCAAGGGCAAAGTCGGCGTGATCTCGGGCGGCGGCAGCGGGCACGAACCCATGCACGGCGGCTTTGTCGGTCTGGGTATGCTGGATGCGGCCTGCCCCGGCGCGGTCTTTACCTCGCCGGTGCCTGACCAGATGCTCGCGGCCACCAAGGCAGTCGATGGCGGCGCAGGCGTGCTGCATATCGTCAAGAACTACACCGGCGATGTGATGAACTTCGAGATGGCCGCCGAGCTGGCCGCCGCCGAGGGCATCGAAGTTGCCGTGGTGGTCACCAACGACGACGTAGCGGTACAGGATAGCCTGTACACGGCGGGGCGGCGCGGCGTGGGCGTGACGGTGCTGCTGGAGAAGATTGTGGGCGCGGCAGCCGAGCGCGGCGATAGCCTCTTGGAAGTCAAACGGATCGCCGAGAAGGTCAATAGCCATGGCCGCTCGATGGGCATGGCCCTGACCAGCTGTACGGTGCCGCATGCCGGCAAGCCAACCTTTGAATTGGGCGAAAACGAGATGGAAATCGGCATTGGCATCCATGGCGAGCCAGGGCGCAAGCGCATGGACATTCAGGATGCCGCGAGCATCACCGAGCTGTTGGCCACACCGATCCTGGACGATCTGCCGTTTCAAAGTGGCGATCAGGTGCTGGCCTTTGTCAATGGCCTGGGCGGCACGCCGCAAATCGAGCTGTACATCGTCTACAGCGAGCTGGCAAAGATTCTGGAGCAGCGCGGCATCACGATCAGCCGCAACTTGGTTGGCAGCTACATCACCTCGCTTGAGATGGCGGGCTGCTCGATCACGCTGGTCAAGCTCGACGACGAACTGACCCAGCTGTGGGACGCGCCGGTGCAGACGCCCGCGCTGCGCTGGGGAATGTAGCGGTGGCGGTATGGGGGCCGAAGCTCTTCTGGGAGAAACACGTATGCAGATTGCCGCCGACACCGTTATCCGCTTTATCGAGGGCGTCGCCGCGCGGCTGAAGCAGCACCGGGATGAGCTAACCCAGCTCGATTCGGCGATTGGCGACGCCGACCACGGCGCGAATCTTGACCGCGGGTTCACGGCGGTACTGGCCAAGCTACCCAGCGTGGCCGACAAGGACATTGGCACGATTCTCAAAACCACTGGCATGACGTTGGTTTCGACGGTTGGTGGGGCCTCCGGGCCGCTGTATGGCACCGCCTACATGCGCGCTGGTACGGCCCTGGTCGATCGCTTCGAAATGAACGAGCATGATCTGGTTCTCGCACTCGAAGCCGCGCTCGAGGGCATTCAGGCGCGCGGCAAAGCCAAGCGTGGCGAGAAAACCATGATCGACGCGATCGCACCGGGAATCGACGCGCTGAAAGCGGCGCTGGCTGCCGGGAGCGAACCGCGCGAGGCCATTCGCCTCGGCCTGGCCGCAGTCGAGGGTGGCGTGCAAGATACCATCCCGCTGCTCGCAACCAAGGGCCGTGCCTCGTACCTTGGCGAGCGCAGCATTGGCCACCAGGATCCGGGTGCGACCTCGGCCCTGTTCATGGCGCAGGTACTGGTGGAAACACTGGACACACTTTCTTGATTGCAGATTCAGCAATCTGCAATCCTCAACGATGAGGAGACTTTCCATGGCAAAATACGTAGCCGCAATCGATCAGGGCACAACCAGCACACGCTGTATGATCTTCGACCGCTCGGGCAGTGTGATCTGCTTCGACCAGAAGGAACACGAGCAAATCTACCCGCAGCCGGGCTGGGTCGAGCATAACCCCGACGAGATTCGCAGCCGCACGACCGAGGTGGTCAGTGGCGCACTGCGCAAGGGCAATATCAATGTCGACGATATTGCGGCGGTCGGTATCACCAATCAGCGTGAGACAGCGGTAGTTTGGAATAAAAAGACCGGACGCTCGGTCTACAATGCGATTGTCTGGCAGGATACGCGCACCGACAAGATTATCGCCGAACTGGCCAAGGATGGCGGACAGGATCGCTTCCGCGAGACGTGCGGCCTGCCGCTGGCCACCTACTTCTCAGGGCCAAAGGTGCGCTGGATTCTGGACAATGTGCCAGGGGCGCGCGAGGGGGCCGAGGCTGGCGATGTTATATTTGGCAACATCGATACGTTCCTGACCTGGTGGATCACCGGCGGGCCAAACGGCGGCGTGCATATCACCGATGTGACCAACGCCAGCCGCACCATGCTGATGGATCTCAAAACGCTGAACTGGGACGACGAGATTCTGGGCATCATGGGCATCCCGCGCCAGATGCTGCCTGAGATTCGCTCGTCGAGCGAGGTGTACGGTAGTGCTATCGGCGCGCTCGGCGGCATCCCGTTGGCTGGCATTCTGGGCGACCAGCAGGCCGCGTTGGTGGGCCAAACCTGCTTCAGCACCGGCGAGGCCAAGAATACCTATGGCACCGGCTGCTTCATGCTGCTCAACACCGGCAGCGAGATTATCCCATCGAAGAGCGGCTTGCTGACCACCCTTGGCTACAAGCTTGGCGACCAGCCGGCGGTCTACGCGCTGGAAGGCTCGATTGCGATCAGCGGCGCACTGGTGCAGTGGCTACGCGATAACCTGGGCATGATCGAGAAATCCTCCGACATCGAAGCGCTGGCTGCCAGTGTCGAGGACAATGGCGGGGCCTACTTCGTGCCGGCCTTCTCGGGCTTGTATGCACCATATTGGCGCTCGGACGCGCGCGGCGTTATCGCCGGCCTGACTCGCTATGTCAACAAGGGCCATATCGCGCGCGCCGTGCTGGAGGCCACCGCCTTCCAGACCCGCGAGGTGCTGGACGCCATGAACAAGGACTCTGGGGTCGACCTGACTGCGCTCAAGGTCGATGGCGGCATGGTCGCCAACGACGCGCTGATGCAGTTCCAGGCCGACATCCTGGGCGTGCCAGTGGTGCGGCCAAAAGTCGCCGAGACGACCGCACTTGGGGCGGCGTATGCCGCTGGCCTGGCGGTCGGCTTTTGGTCGAACCTTGAGGATCTGCGCCAGAACTGGCAGGTCGACAAGACCTGGGAGCCACAGATGCAGGTGGACAAGCGCGAGAAGTACTACGGCCAGTGGAAAAAGGCCGTCACCAAAACTTTCGACTGGGTCGAGGAGTAACTGATTCATGGTTGCGCTGTTTGGCGCGGCGTGCCAAGCAGCGCAGCACAACGATTCAACGTTCTGAACTTCCCGAAAGAAGCTGCTATGGTCAGTTTACTGATTGTCTCGCACAGCCGCCAGCTCGCCGAGGGTGTGAAAGAGTTCGTGGGCCAGGCCACCAATGGACAAGTCACGATCATCGCGGCGGGCGGGCGCGATGACGGCGGGCTGGGCACCAGTGTCGATCTGATTATTGCGGGGCTGCACCAGGCCGCCACGCCCGATGGCACGTTGGTGCTCGTCGATCTTATGGGGGCCGTGCTTGCGGTCGAGATGGCGCTGGAAATGACGCCAGACGTGCGTGCCCAGATCAGCAATGCGCCGCTTGTCGAGGGCGCATACCTGGCGGGTGTGGAAGCGTCGACCGGCATTCCGCTTGAGGCGGTGGCCCAGGCCGCACTTCAAGCGCGCGAGTTGGTCAAACTGCATCAGTAGCCGAAGGAACTGCGCATGAGAGAGGCCACAATCACGCTCGACAACAAGGATGGCCTGCACGCCCGCCCGGCGGCGCTGTTCGTCCAAACCGCGCGCCAGTTCACAAGCATCGTCACGGTCGAAAATCATGGACGCCCTGAGAAAAAGCCGATCAAGGTTAGCGCCTTTAATCTGCTCCAGATCGGTGCCAAAAGCGGGCACAGTATTACCATCCGTGCCGAGGGCGCAGACGAGGAGGCGGCGCTGGCCGCACTGGTCAAGCTGATCGAGGATAAGTTCGGCGAGTAGCAGCCAGGCTAGTCCCCTCGTTACCACGAAGGACACGAAGGGCACGAAGGGCACGAAGCACGCAAAAGGAACGAATGCATTCCGACCTTCGTGGCTTT
>JACMIM010000439.1 GCA_014381165.1 Roseiflexaceae bacterium | reverse complement strand
GTTCGGCGGGGGGGGGGTCTCGGGGGGGGTTTAACACCCCCCCCCATACCCCCGCCCCTCAAAGATCTGGTGGCTTCTATGGCTAATTCTGGCAGTGAGACGTATAATCAAGGCGCAGCCGTTTTTGCTTCGAGGGAACCCATGCCCGACCACGCCGCCGAGCTTGAACAACACGACAGCCTTCAGTATGCGCCGCCCGCTGCCGAGCGCGGCGATCGCGTGCTCGATGCACTCTACAACATCACGCTGGCCTCGCGCGGGCAGTCGTCATTTCTGGCTATTTTTACGGCGGTGTACCAGCAGCTGCGCCTGGTATTTCCCCTAGATGCCTGCTACCTGGCCGTCTGCGATAACGAGCAGGATCAGCTGTTTCGCGCCGTGCTGCTGGTCGACGAGGGCGTGGCTGAGTATTTCGAGCGCGTGCCGTTTGGTTCGCTGACCGGCGCGGTAATGAATGCGCGCCAGCCCCGGCTCTACCGCGATCTGGCTGAGGATCGCGCCAGCCTCAGCGAAACTCCCAATTCGTTTGGCAATCGACAGCGGCTTTCGCGCTCCTGGCTGGGTGTGCCGCTGCTGGTTGGCGCGAATGCTGTGGGCGTGGTTTCGCTTCAGAGCTACGCGCCCGATTTGTACGGCGAGGCCGATATCGACCTGCTCCAGCGGCTGAGTAATGTGATTGCGGTTGTGATCGAGAACGCCTGGCTCGACCAGCGTGAGCACGATTTGCGCGGCGCGCTGGCTAGTCAGGTCTCGCAACGCACCACCGAGCTGCTGACGCTTAGCTCGCTGGCCGCCGTGATGGTGCAGCAGCGGCCGTTGCCGGAGCTGATGGATCGGGCACTCGACCTGATTGTGCCGCTGTTTGGCCTGGATGCTGGCACGGTTCGCGTGCTCGACCAGCGCCGCGATGGCTTGGCGCTGCTGGCGCAGCGTGGCTTCGCGCAGGGCTATGTCGAGCAGGCTCAGGTGATCCCGCTGCGCGGCAGCGCGCCTGGCAAGATCGTGCGGGAGAACGCGCCGCTGGTGATCGAGCGCGACCTTGCTGGGGCCGGGCTGCCCTGGCTGGCCCAGCACCTGCCGTATACCGCGTTGCTTGGCGTGCCGCTGCGGGTGGGCGAGCGCGTGCTGGGCGCACTCAGTCTGTTTGGCGTCGGCGAGCAGTCCTTTCCGCAGGATGTGGTCGATCTTGCCCAGGCGCTCGGCAACCAGATCGCCATTGCGGTCGAGAACGCGCAACTGTTTGCGGGCCAGCAGCGCCAGATTCGAGAACTCGATACGATCGGCCACATCGGCCAGATCGTCAGCGCCTCGTATAATCTGGACGAGATACTGCGCGAGGTCTACCGCGCACTCGATCAGGTGCTACAATCTTCGGTGTTCTTTCTGCTGATCTGCGAGCCACAAACGCGGGCGATCAGCCATTCGATTTTTATCGAAGAGGGTACGCAGGTTACACTGGACTGGCAGGGCCAGCCGCCACGCAAAGGCAGCCTTTCGAATTGGATCATCGAGCAGCGCGAGCCGCTGCTGCTGGAGGATGTGCCGAACCAGCGCGAGGAGTTGGCCGCGCGCGGCATCGCCCCACAGCCAGTCGGCCAGCAGAACATGGTGTATTCGTGGGTGGGTGTGCCGCTGCTTTCACAGGAAGGCGAGCCGATCGGCGTGCTGGCGCTGCAAGATTACACAAGCTACCGCTATGACAGCCAGACGATCGACTTTTTGACCCAGATCGCCACGCATATCAGCCTGGGCATTCAGAAGGTGCGCCTGTTCGCCGCCGAGCAGGAAGCCCGCCGCACCGCCGACACATTGCGCGAAGTCGCGCGCGTACTCAGCAGTTCATTCGATACCCGCGCGCTGCTGGCACTGGTGCTGCGCGAACTGAAGCAGGTTATCACCTTTGACACGGCCACGATCATGCAGCCCGATGGCGATGTCCTGCGCGTGGTTGCCGCGCATGGCTTTGCGCCCGACCAGCTGCACTGCGAAATCTCGCTGCGGGTTGGGGTTAGCGCCGCTGGCTTGGTTGTGCAGACGCGCCAGCCCTATGTGATTCCTGACATTTCCGTATCGCCAGACTGGTCGCCCGCGCTTTCGAATGAGCAGACGCGCTCGTGGTTGGGTGTGCCGCTGATCGCCAAGGGCATGCTGCTTGGCGTGCTGTGCATCGACGCGCGCGTTGTCGATCACTTCACGCCGCGCGATGTCGAGGTGGCGCAGGCCTTTGCCAGCCAGTCCGCCGTGGCGCTGGAAAACGCCCGGCTGTATGAGGAATCGGTGACACGGGTCGAGCAGGAGCTGGAGATCGCGCGGCGCATCCAGAGCAACCTGTTTCCGCACGCGCTGCCACAACTGGCTGGGCTGGAGCTAGACGCACGCTGCATCCCAGCGCGCGAGACTGGCGGCGACTTCTTTGATTTTGTCGTTGGCGAAGACGAGCAGGCCCCGCTGGCGCTGTTTGTGGGCGATGCCTCGGGCAAGAGCATTCCCGGTGCCATGCTGATGGCGATCGCCCGCTCGATCGTGCGCTCGGAGGCCCGCGATCATCAGACGCCTGAGCTGGTGATGCGCGAAACCAACCGCTGGGTGGCGCAGGATGTGCCGCCGCGAACATTTGTGGCATTATGCTACGCCACGCTCGATCTGCCGCAGCGGCGGCTGGCGCTGGCCAACGCCGGGCAGCTTACACCGCTGCGCCGCCGTGCGAATGGCCTGGTCGACGAGCTGGAGGTGAGCGGGCCGCGCCTGCCGCTGGGCATCGCCGCCGACACGCCCTACGAGGCGCTTGAGGTGCAGCTGGAGCCGGGCGACCTGGTGCTGCTCTTCACCGACGGCATTGTCGAAGCCAAGAATGCCCAGCGCGAACTGTTCGGTTTCGCGCGCGTCGAGGCGCTGCTAGACACACACGGCCACCTGCCGCCTAGCCAGCTATGCGACCAGTTGCTCGCCGCGATCGCCGCGTTCACCGGCGACACGCCGCCCCACGACGACATGACCCTGGTTGCGCTGCGGGTGGCGTAGCTGCGGCGCAGGCAGAGCGATGTTGTCGGGGCGGGCCTGGTGCCCGCCCGCG
>JACMIM010000053.1 GCA_014381165.1 Roseiflexaceae bacterium | reverse complement strand
GAAGGACGCCGAAGCCGAGGCGCTCAAGCGCGTCAAGGACACTACCGCCTAGTCATTCGTTCTAAGCCTTCATTCCAGTACGTGTGCGGTGAGTTGGGCGCCCCTCTTGGGCGCCCCAGTTTCTTTATCCTCGTCGCGGTGACGCGGCGGTTTCGCCTGCGGAGGTTTTATGGCTACACTGAGTGCCGAGCAGATACGTGCGCAGGATCGGCGCACAGCAGTCCGCGAGGTAAAGCGCAACGCGTGGGCCTATGTGTTCATCTCGCCGTTCTATTTGCTCTACGCGGTCTTCGGCATGTTTCCGCTGCTCTACGGCCTCTGGCTCAGCTTCCATAGCTGGGACGGTATCTCTCCCATGCAGTGGGTTGGGATTGAGAATTACACGCGTCTGCTCGTTGACGATATCTGGTGGCAGACGATCTATAATACGCTTTGGTTGTTTTTCGTGGGAACCATCCCACAGCTTTGTCTGGCGTTTTTGCTGGCCTTTATTATTAACAGTACCTACATCAAGGGCAAAGATCTCTTCCGGGCGGCGTATTTTATGCCGATCGTCGCCTCAGGCGTGGCTGTGGGGCTGATCTTCATCTCGCTGTTCGGCGAGCGCTACGGCATGCTCAACTATGCCCTCGGCTTCTTTGGTGTGCCAAAGATCGACTGGCTCGGCAGCGCCACCTGGCTTAAGCCGTCGATCGCCCTGGTGACGATCTGGCAGTGGACCGGCTATACCATGATTATCTTTCTAGCTGGCCTTCAGTCGATCAATCAGGAATTGTACGAGGCCGCGCGGGTGGATGGCGCGGAAACCCGCGATATCTTCCTGCGCATCACTCTGCCGCTGATGCGCCCCGTGATCCTGTTCCAGGTGATCCTGTCGATCATCGGCGCCATGCAAACCTTCGACATCCCGGTGATGCTCGCGGGCGGCACCCAGTCGTCGGCTCCAGGCGGTACCGGCCGAGCGGGGCTCGTGGCACAGGTGATTTTGTACTGGACGGCTTTCAAGTATACCGAGTTTGGCTACGCCTCAGCAATGGCATTCATCCTGTTTATGCTGATCGTGGCCTTCAGCTTTATGTACAATCGCTGGCAGGGCAGTAACCCAACGGACTAGTCAGCTTGGCGTACGGTTTACCTGTGGTTTCAAGCGGGCTTTAGCCCGCCCTCAGAAAGCGCGCAAGCGCTACATCTACGCTTTAGCGTACTAGGGGAGTGCGACTTATGGCGACTACGACACCACAAACTATTTCCGCCCGGCCACGCCCACGCTCCAGCCAACGCGATCGCTTGGCTGGCCCACTGGGAACAGCGGTTACGTATGTACTGCTGACCTTCCTCGCGCTGCTTACGGCGTTCCCCTTCTACTACATGCTCGTGGCTTCGACGCACCGCACGGCACAGATCCTTTCGATCCCGCCCCCGCTCTGGTTCGGCAGCGCGCTCGTTCAGAACTACACTGAACTAGTGGATGCGCTGCCGTTCTGGAATGCGCTCTGGAACAGCGTGGCGATCTCGTCGCTTCATACTGTGCTCGTACTGTTCTTCTGCTCGCTCGGCGGCTATGGCTTCGCCAAGTTCCAGTTCCCTGGCCGCGAGGGCCTGTTCGCGTTCCTGCTGGCAACTTTGATGGTGCCCGGCGTGATCGGCCTGATCCCCTCGTTCATTATTATGCGTCAGTTGGGCTGGATCGATACCTGGAACCCGCTGATCGTTCCCGGTATCGCCAATGCGTTCGGCATCTTCTGGATGCGCCAGTATATCAATAGCGCGATCCCCAACGATATGATGGACGCAGGCCGCATCGATGGGGCACACGAGTTTCGCATCTACTGGAACATTGTTCTTCCAGTAATCACCCCTGCGCTGGCGGCACTTGCCATCCTCACCTTCATGGGCAAGTGGAACGACTTCCAGTGGCCGCTGCTGATCCTCAAGGAAGAGGCTAAGTACACGCTGCCTGTGGCCCTCAGCACGCTGCGCAGCCTGCGCGGCACCGAGATCGGCGTGCAGATCCTCGGTGCTACCGGCGCCATTCTGCCAATCATGATTGTCTTCCTGCTGGCCTCGCGCCAGTTCATCGCCGGCATCACAGCAGGCGCGGTGAAGAGCTAACAAGGCGGCAGCGCGTCTCAGGCAGACCGCTAAATCGGGCTTCGCATCTCAGCCCGAGGCTTCAGCCTCGGGTCGCGCCCATGGGGCGCGTTGGGTTGCGCCCCGTGAGCGCGGTTATACACGGATGTCACGATGTATCAACGCAAAGTACATAGTACCCCTCGTGGCGCCCGTCTAACAGCGCTCACGTTGTCAGCGTTGCTCGCCCTCGCTGCGTGCAGCGGCTCGGCAGGAACGGTGCCTTCCGCTCAACCCGTCGCCCCGCGCGCGCCCGTCACGCTGTCGATACAGCCATTTGCGTCGGCCCAATCCTGCACAAATACCTTCGTTCCCCACGCGCTTCAGCATACCACCAGTGCGGGCGATAAAGTCGTGGCGCTCTACGAGAGCAACGGCGCCGGCGTGGCCCTCAACGACCTCGACGCCGACGGCAAGATCGATATTGTGCTGGCAAACCTGCGTGGCCCCAGCACCATCCTCTGGAACCAGGGCGATCTAGCCTTCCGGCCCCAACGCCTCGACAACAGCGCCGCGCGCGCCGTGAACGTGGTGGACGTGGACGGCGACGGCTGGCAGGATATCGTTTTCACCCACCAGTTCGCAAAGCCCTCCTACTGGCGCAATACGGGTGCGCCGGGCGAAGCGCGCTTCCTCAAAGGCGCGCTGCCCGACGTCAACAACCCGTTCTACAGCATGAACTGGGCCGACCTCAACGGCGACGGCGCCCTCGATCTCGTCGCTGGCTCCTACGATACCGAGCTGCGCAAGCGTCAGGGTGCGATCTTTGACTATCAGGGCGGCGGCGTGGGCGTGTTCCTTTACACCCGTCAGGGCGAGCGCTTCGCCGCCCAACGCCTCGCGCCCGAGGCCGACGCGCTGGCAGTCGCCCTGTTCGACGTGGACGCCAACGGCCGCCCCGATATTTTGGTGGGCAACGACTTCAGCCGGCGCGATTACGCCTGGCTCCATACCGATGGCGGCTGGGCTGCGGCGGAGCCGTTCGGGCGGACCAGCGAGAATACTATGAGCCTTGACGCGGGCGATGTCGACAACGACGGCAGCCCCGAGCTCTTCGCCGCCGACATGAAGCCCTATCATAAGGACATAGGCACCATGGCAGCCTGGCTGCCCATGATGAAGCTGATGACCCACCCCACCACCAGCGATGATCCGCAGATCACCGAGAATGTGCTCCAGGTGCGCGGAGCCGATGGCGGCTTTCACAATCAGGCCTATAGCCGCTTCATCGATGCCACTGGCTGGAGTTGGTCGAGCAAGTTCGGCGATCTCGACAACGATGGCTTCCTGGATCTCTACGTCGTCAACGGCATGATCGCCGAGGGCCTCTTCTCTCACCTGCCTGGCAACGCGCTCGTTGAGGAAAACCGCGCCTTGCGCAACGATGGACACGGCGCTTTCACGCTGGCGCCCCACTGGGGGCTTGGCTCCACGGCCAGCGGTCGCGGCATGAGCATGGCCG
>JACMIM010000438.1 GCA_014381165.1 Roseiflexaceae bacterium | reverse complement strand
GGTCTTCTGGCGCATGCCGTGCGAATAGCCGCCCACGAACTCATCGCCGCGATCCTCCAGGCCAAACAGCCGCAGCAGTTCCTCGCCGCGCCGCGCCGCTGCAGCTTTATCGAGCTGATACAGGCCAGCGATAAAGTCCAGGTACTCGCGGGCAGTCAGCTTTTCGGGCAGGTAGGGCTGGTCGGGCACATAGCCAAGCAGCTTCTTGGCCGCGATAGGTTCGCGCTGAATATCGTGGCCGCCGATACTGGCGACGCCAGCGCTGGGCCGCAGCAGGCCGATCAGCATCTTGATTGTGGTGGTCTTGCCCGCGCCGTTTGGCCCCAGAAACCCGAAGATTTCGCCAGGGTAAACTTGCAGGTCGACGCCCTTGACTGCATTGGTGTCGCCATAGCGCTTTTGCAGCCCGGCGGCCTCGATCAGCGGCGCAGGGCGGGGAGATGGAACCATGCGTATGCTCCAGTTCTAGAATGCGCTCAAGCGCGTTGCAGCGCTTGTGGGGTACACAGTAGTACCAGATTATTATAGCCGCATTTGGCGACGAGAAGAAACAAGGGACGAAAAGGCATTGCCTTTTCGTCCCTTGTTTCCCGTTGGACTATGCCTGCACCCTATACGCTACGCCCGCCGACGAACCAGCAGGCCCGCCAAGACAAGCCAGAGGCCGAACGCAGCTACCAGTGGTGCGAACGGGACGCCGCCAGTGTTTGGTAGCGCCGCTGGGGCAGTGGCTGGTGCTTGTGGTGCAGCCGGGGCAGTGGCTGCGCCAACTGTAATCCGGCCATCGACAGCAGCCTGAATCGGGCTGTTGGCCTGGATGAACGCACGGATGTTGTCGCGCACATCCGCGATGCCGGGATCGCGCTCGGCAGTGGCTTTGGCGAAAATCTCCTTGTAACCAGCAGCGATCTTTCCCTGAAAATCGGTTGTTGCGACAGCGTAGGTTGCCGCCGGGTCGAGCGGCGCATAGCCTGCCGCCGAATTCGCTGGGTCTTTCAGGATTTGGATGTTGGTTGCCTGATTATTCACCACGTTGAAGCGCACGCCTGCTACTTGCGAGAAGAAATCCGAGCCGGTGCGCGAAACGCTGTAGTTGAGCAGTTCCTGAATCTGCGCGCCAGCCAGATCGTAGATCAGTACTTTATTTTTGTACGGCAGCGATGTGCGCAAATCCTCTTCCTGAATCAGACCAGGCGCAAGCGGTTCACGAAAGCTGCTGGCTGTTGAAACGGCTATATGCGATCCGGCAGAGGCACGGAAAATATCCATCACGAAGTTGCCGAGTGCCGCATCTTGTACAAATTGACTGTCGGTCGAAAGCTCGCTAGCGGCCTGGCCAATTGACTGAAACAGCGGCGCAAACTGCGGATCCGCCTCGAGATCACGCTGCATCTGGGCGACCATCTGGGCGATCTGTGGGTCTTCTGGTAGGTCGTTGCCCATGCGTACCAGCCCGCCATCAACCCGATTGAGCTTGCCGTCGGTAAATGTCAGATCAAGCTTACTGATATAGGTAAGGTACTGGAACGACGAGATCATGTGGGTGTTTGTGCTGGGGATGACGAACAGTTCCTCTTTACGGTGGCTATGCGAGCCAAAGATGATGTCGATCCCTGGCACGGCCTGGGCCAATGCAATATCGTCCTCGCGCAAGCTGTGGCCGATCAGCACCACCGCATTGACCTGCTCCTGCTCGCGTAGCGCCTGCACCACGGTGCGCGCTGCCGCGATGCGGTCGGCAAAAACCGCACCAGCGTATGGGCGCAACGCTGGGCGAATCAGGCGCTCGAAATCGGAGCCAGCCACACCAAACACACCGATCTTCACGCCATTCGTTTCAAACACCGCATAGTTCTTGCCGTTGTTTGCAAATAATGGCTGGCCGCTGGCATCCACCGTATTAGCGCTCAAGATCGGGTATGTGATTTGGGCACGGCACTGGCCGAATGTATCTGCGCCGTAATCGCCCTCGTGGTTGCCGTAAGCCATTGCATCAATAATGTCGTTGAACATCGACCACTCAACACAGCGGTATTTATCAGACCAGGCCGGTGTGCCAAGGTTCACCGTATCGCCGCCGCTAAACACCAGCGCGTTGGGGTTTTGGGCAAACAGGCGTAGGTAGGCAATCGCCCGCGCGAGGCCGCCAGTATTGTTTTGCCCCTCGGAATAGAACGGCACCGCATGCGAATGGTAATCGGACATGTGTAGCAGTGTGACAGTCTTGCTATCTTGCGCGCTAGCAGGCGTAAAGCTGATCAGCAAGCCAAACACGAACACCAACAGCATGGAGATGCGTTTAATCACGGAAGCCTCCTTTTTTGGGGGTGCGATAGCGGAACAATCCACTCTAAGCGCGACAATTTATTTGCAGGTAAACAGCTAGTTAAGGTTGTGTGAAGGCTGGAGTGCGGGGGCCAGCCGATCCGGAACGCGGTCGCCATGTCCAGGTCGGTATCGGTTGTATAATACGTGCTACTGTGAAGAAGAATGGCGGCAATCTATAATCCTGGCAATCTGCAATCTGCAATCTTGAACGGACTATTCATGCTTGATTACGAGACCATCGCAGCCGGTGCGCAGCCTGCGACAGCTACCGCCGACTGCACGGTGATCATTCCAACCTACAACGAGCGCGAGAACATCATTCCGCTGGTCGAGCGCGTGCTGGCGCTGCCGCGCTTTCGTGTGCTCGTCGTCGACGACGGCTCGCCCGATGGCACCGGCGAGTTGGTGCGCGGGCTTGCGCAGCAGAATGATCGCATTGGCCTGCTGGCGCGGCGCAGCAAGCTGGGCCTGGGCACGGCCTACCTGGCTGGCTTCAAGCGCGCTCTGGCCGAGGGCGCACAGTTTATCTGCGAGATGGACGCCGATTTCTCGCACGACCCAGCCTACCTGCCGGAGCTGCTGCGTGCCGCCGAGACTAGCTACGATCTGGTGCTTGGCTCGCGCTATGTGCAGGGTGGCGGCACCGCCGATTGGGGGGCCGTGCGCAAACTGATCAGCCGGGGCGGCAACCTGTACGCTGGCCTCATCCTGGGGCTGCCGGTGCGCGATGCGACCGGCGGCTTCCGCTGCTACCAGCGGCGCGTGCTGGAAACGATCGACCTGGCGCGCATCCGCTCGAACGGCTATGCCTTTCAGGTCGAGATGGTCTACCGCGCCGCGCAGCACGGCTTTCGGATTGGCGAAATCCCGATCATCTTCCCCGACCGCCGCGTGGGCCACTCCAAGATGTCGAAGCGGATTGTGTTGGAGGCACTGGTGAATGTCTGGCGGATGCGCTTTACGCGCTAATTGCTGCTATGGGCGGCGCTGGGTGCGACCGTGCTACAATGGCCATCACAAGACGTATCGAACAGGATCGAGCATGACGATATATACGGATATTACCCAGCACATACACCTGCCTGCGGAGGTCGCTACTATAACCAACCGTCTGGTCGAAACATTCCACCCCGAGCGCGTGTATCTATTTGGCTCGGTGGCGCGTGGTGATGCGACCGCAGACAGCGATCTAGACTTTATGGTGGTGGTTGCAGATTCCTCGCTTCCGCAATATCGCCGTAGCCAAGAAGCACAGCGCGCCCTGTTTGCCATTAAGCAGGCCAAAGATGTGCTGGTTTGGACGCGGGAGGAGTTATACTGGACCCCATGAGCTGGCTCTGGCACAGCAAAGGTGATCGGTTTCAAGTCGCTAGTAACACCCGTTGACGCAGAAGGTCGAAACTTGCTCGCCCGTACATCTGTCGCTTAATGCTTTTCAAGCGAGTGACCTGTCCTTCAACTGGGCCTGTACTCCACTTTTCACGAAAGGCGGCGCGGATGGCAGGCTCTTCTCGTTGTAAAGATGCAGCAAAGTTCCGTAGCTCACCGCTGTGAGCCCTTCTACAGGCTTCATACCACGTTTCAAGCTCCTCAGTTTGCCGTTCTCGCATCATATGTTGGAACGACTGCGAAAGGCTATATGCCTCCGCCACTTCTCCATCTTGTTGCAGATGGGCGAGACCTTCCTGCTTACCGCGCTCAAGGCGGTGTGGTTCGCGAAGGAGTATCCATACCAGTTCTCGTGGACTTGGGAGGCGTGTTGTTGTGTACGCTTTCATTGGCTTCACCTGACCTTGAACCAACTGATACTTGAGTGGTGTGGCAGGCGCTGGCGTTGTTCGCTGATGTGCGGCCCAACGTGCGACCTGCTTACGCGTGCCTGTATAGCCCTGAGCCACCACTTCACGCCACAACTGACTCGCGTTGGTACATCCCGCATTCCATCGTTGCCCCAGATACAAAGCGTAGCGGTCAATCTGGCTTGCCCGTGGCTTGGTTGCTGCTCGTTCGGGAAACGTCTGGGCAGTGGCAAACCTGCGTGCGGTTGTCCACGTCATTCCAAGCCGTTGAGCAATCTGCGAGAGTGGCAAGCCTATGGCGTGAAGCGCGCGAACCTGTTCATAGCGTGCATATCGCCGTGTCCGTCTTGCCTGCTGTCGCTCGACCTCCTCGACTGAAGGCGGGCGTAATGGTCGTGGCTGGTGCCGCCCGGCCAGTTGCGCACGTAGTTCTTGACTCTCTGGCAAGGCGCATAGTTCGGCGTGACGCCGTGTAAGCAGGTGTTCAAGTGTTTCGCGCAGATTGACCAACAGATGCCAACGGTCGACAACCTGTTTCGCGCTCGGTGCGCCCAAACTCGCTCCCCGAGCATATTCACCAGAACGGTCACGAACAATGGTCGTCACACCGGGATGGGCGTGCAACCACTCGGCAAACGTGTGTGCCGTGCGGTCGGGTAGAAGGTCGATTGGTCGGCGTTTTTCGAGGTCGACGAGAATGGTGCCGTAGACGCGGCCTTTACGAAAGGCGAAGTCGTCAACACCAAGAACGGAAGGTGTGGCATTAGGAGGCCGTGGGCTTGTGCGTATGAGCCGAACACAGGTCACACGACTCACCGGCATACGTAAGCGGGCAGCGGTACGTGCAGCCGCTCGACCGCCAAGAGCGTGCGCGACATCGCGAAGCGAGTGAATGAGTCGGGACGTACGCCGAACTCGTGGTGTGAGTAGTTCGGGAATCTGCTCAGCGAAGGTATGACGCGGGCAAGCAGGGAGTTTGCACAAGAAGCGACGAATTTGCAAGTGCAATTGCACCTGCTGTTCGGAGAGGGGAAGGTCGAGCGGTCTACGAACGGAACGACTATGAATGCGATTCGAAGCTGTATGACAAGAAGGGCAACAGGCTTGAGCCTGTGCTGCATGAGCTTGGATAATAATGGTTTCATCAACTGAGTGGATCGAGTCCACCACAAAACCAGGAAGGCGAAACGGAAACAAGGATTGGACACTTTCTCTTGAGTAACGACAGGAGACCTATAGTATAGCCGGTTTGAGGAGAATTTGTGGGCTGATCACCTTTGCTGTGACAGAGCCCATAAACTGCACACCGAGGTCAACCAGATAAGGTAGACTAACGGTATGAAAAAAGTTTACACTCCTGCCTTCAAAGCGCAGGTCGTTCAAGAGCTGT
>JACMIM010000052.1 GCA_014381165.1 Roseiflexaceae bacterium | reverse complement strand
GAAGGACGCCGAAGCCGAGGCGCTCAAGCGCGTCAAGGACACTACCGCCTAGTCATTCGTTCTAAGCCTTCATTCCAGTACGTGTGCGGTGAGTTGGGCGCCCCTCTTGGGCGCCCCAGTTTCTTTATCCTCGTCGCGGTGGCGCGGCGGTTTCGCCTGCGGAGGTTTTATGGCCACACTCAGTGCCGAGCAGATTCGTGCGCAGGATCGGCGCACAACTGTCCGCGAGATAAAGCGCAACACATGGGCGTATGTGTTTATCTCGCCGTTCTACTTGCTCTACGCGATCTTTGGCATGTTCCCCTTGATCTACGGCCTCTGGCTCAGCTTCCATAGTTGGGATGGCATCTCGCCCATGCTGTGGGTTGGGTTTGAGAACTACACGCGCCTGTTCGTTGACGATATCTGGTGGCAGACAATCTACAACACGCTTTGGCTATTCTTTGTGGGAACCATCCCGCAGCTTTGTCTGGCGTTTTTGCTGGCCTTCATTATCAACAGCACCTACATTAAAGGCAAGGATTTCTACCGAGCGGCGTATTTTATGCCGATCGTCGCCTCGGGTGTGGCGGTGGCGCTGATCTTTACCTCGCTGTTCGGCGAGCGATACGGCTTGCTCAACTATGCCCTCAGCTTCTTTGGCGTGCAGAAGATCGACTGGCTCGGCAGCGCTACGTGGCTCAAGCCGTCGATTGCCATCGTGACGATCTGGCAATGGACCGGCTACACCATGATTATCTTTCTAGCCGGCCTCCAGTCGATCAACCAGGAGCTGTACGAGGCTGCTAGGGTGGACGGTGCGCAAACCCGCGATATCTTCTTGCGAATTACCCTGCCGCTGATGCGCCCCGTGATCTTGTTTCAGGTGATCCTGTCGATCATCGGCGCCATGCAAACCTTCGACATCCCGGTGATGCTCGCAGGCGGCACCCAGTCGTCGGCCCCTGGTGGCACCGGCCGCGCCGGGCTTGTGGCACAGGTGATTCTGTATTGGACGGCGTTCAAGTATGGCGAGTTCGGCTATGCGTCAGCAATGGCATTCGTCCTGTTCATTCTGATCGTGGCCTTCAGCTTTATGTACAATCGCTGGCAGGGCAGCAATCCCACGGACTAGCCCGTTTGGCGTACGTCTACCTGTGGTTTCAAGCGGGCTTTAGCCCGCCCTCAGAAAGTGCGCGCAAGCGCCACATCTACGCTTTCGCGTACTAGGGAAGTGTGACCTATGGCAACCACGACACCACAAACCATTTCCGCCCGGCCACGCACACGCTCCAGCCAACGCGAGCGCCTGGCTGGCCCTCTGGGAACGGCGCTCACATACGTGTTGCTGACTCTCCTCGCGCTGTTGACGGCGTTCCCGTTCTACTACATGCTCGTGGCTTCGACACACCGCACGGTGGATATCCTTTCGATCCCGCCCCCGCTATGGTTCGGCAACGCGCTCGTCCAAAACTACACCGAACTGATTGATGCACTGCCGTTCTGGAACGCGCTTTGGAACAGCGTGGCGATCGCCTCGCTCCATACTGTGCTCGTGCTGTTCTTCTGCTCGCTCGCCGGCTATGGCTTCGCCAAGTTCCAATTCCCCGGCCGCGAGGGCCTGTTCGCCTTTCTGCTGGCGACCCTGATGGTGCCCGGCGTGATTGGCCTGATCCCCTCGTTCATTATTATGCGTCAGTTGGGCTGGATCGATACCTGGAACCCGCTGATCGTTCCAGGTATCGCCAATGCGTTCGGCATCTTCTGGATGCGCCAGTATATCAATAGCGCGATCCCGAACGATATGATGGACGCAGGCCGCATCGATGGGGCACACGAGTTTCGTATCTACTGGAATATCATTCTGCCAGTGATCACCCCCGCGCTGGCGGCGCTTGCCATCCTCACCTTCATGGGCAAGTGGAACGACTTCCAGTGGCCGCTGCTGATCCTTAAGGAAGAGGCCAAGTACACGCTGCCTGTGGCCCTCAGCACGCTGCGCAGCCTGCGCGGCACCGAGATCGGCGTGCAGATCCTCGGTGCTACCGGCGCCATTCTGCCAAT
>JACMIM010000437.1 GCA_014381165.1 Roseiflexaceae bacterium | reverse complement strand
GGCCAGGTCGGTGCCCGTGTAACCGAGCTGGTCGGCGGCGATGCGCTGCTGACGATCACGCACGCGCCGCCGGACGGCAAGAAGATTCGTGCCGACAAAGGCCTCAATTTCCCCGACACCGCTCTTGCCATCGCACCGCTGACGGCGAAAGATTACGCTGACCTGCCGTTTGTGGCACGTCATGCCGACATGATCGGCTACTCGTTCGTGCAGTCAGCGGCCGACGTTGCACTGCTCCAGGACGCGCTGGCCCAGCAGCTGCCACCTGAGCGGCCTGCGCCAGCGCTGGTGCTCAAAATCGAAACCAAGCGCGCCGTGCGCAACCTGCCGGAGATCATCGTCCAGTCGGCGGCGCGCCTGCCCACGGCGGTGATGATTGCGCGCGGCGACCTGGCGGTCGAGCTGGGCTATGCGCGGTTGGCTGAGATCCAGGAGGAGATTCTGTGGCTGTGCGAGGCAGCGCATGTGCCGGTGATCTGGGCGACCCAAGTGCTGGAAAGCCTGGCGAAGCAGGGCACGCCCTCGCGGGCCGAAGTCAGCGATGTGGTGCTGGCCGAACGCGCCGAGTGTGTCATGCTCAACAAGGGGCCGTATATCGCCGAGGCGGTGCGCTGGCTCGACGACGTGCTGCTGCGTATGCAGGCGCATCAGCACAAGAACAAGGCCCAACTGCGCGCCTTGAACTCCTGGCAGGCGTTGTTCGGCGACGCACCGGAGCGGGCCGATGGCAGTGCGCTGGCGGGCGAGCAGGCCTGACGATCGGGCGTGCCGCCACCTGTCGTGGTCGGAACGCCCGTCTGGCCGCTAAATCTCCCAGTGTTCCGGTGAACGCCACACGCTCGAAAGGGTGAGGTCGCGCACCGCGCGCAGTTCTTTGGGCAAGCGGTCGTACAGCTTAATGACAGCTCTTCGTGCGCAAGCAGTTCGGCGTTCCACTACAAACACTACTTTCCACTGATTGAGTAGTTACAACTCTATTGTATCAAGGAGCGCACTACATGCCGCCGCTATTTGCCCGCCTGCCCCTCATCGCGCTGCTGCGCCGTGAGTTCGCCGGCTACTCGCTGGCTAGCTTCCAGCGCGATCTGCTTGCCGGCCTCACCGTCGGTGCCGTGAGTTTGCCGCTAGCCCTTGCCTTTGGGGTGGCCTCTGGCGCTGACGCCCCGGCTGGCCTCGTCACCGCCATCCTGGCCGGCTTCATCATCGGTGGCCTGGGCGGGGCCGCCTACCAGATCAGTGGCCCAACCGGAGCGATGTCGGCGGTGCTGATCGTAATCGGCAGTCGCTATGGGCTGGAGGGCGTCTGGGTGGCCACCCTCTTGGCCGGCGCGATGATGATCATGCTGGGACTGTTTCAGTTGGGCCGCTACATCGCCTTCATCCCCTCGCCGGTGATCGCCGGCTTCACCAGCGGCATCGCCCTGATCATCGCCATCAGCCAGCTCGATAACGTCCTCGGCGTTACCACACCCACGGCTGAGAACGCGCTCGAGAAGCTGCTGCGCTACGTTACCCACCCGGTCGTGCCCGATTGGCACGCCCTGACGCTCGCCGTGATCGTAATGGCGACAATGCTGCTCCTGCCGCGCTTCACCAGGATTATCCCCGGCTCGTTGGTTGGCATCGTACTTGCCACCGTCGTGAGCGTCGGGTTCGGCTGGCAGGTGCCGATCATTGGCGACATCCCGCGAACCATCTTGCTGGAGCATCGCCTGAGCTGGACAAACATTCCATGGTCGAGCCTGAGCGACCTGTTCCTGCCAGCAGTCTCGATCACGGCCCTAGGTGCTATCGAGAGCTTGCTCTGCGGCTCGGTGGGAGCCACCATGAGCGGTAAGCCGTTCGATACTAATCAGGAACTGATCGCCCAGGGCGTGGGGAATATGGTCATCCCCTTCTTTGGCGGCGTGCCCGCGACAGCCGCCATCGCGCGAACCAGCGTGGCGATCAAGAGTGGGGCGGTCACACGCCTGACCAGCATAATCCACGCGCTCCTCCTCCTGCTGAGCGCCCTGGTGCTAGCGCCGATTATCCGCTATGTGCCCCTGGCAGGCCTCGGCGGGGTGCTGCTCGTCACGGCTTGGCGCATGAACGAGTGGGAGAGCATTCACTTCTTTGTCAACTCGCGGCTCAAGCACGCAATGATCGGCTTCGCGATCACCATGCTCGCGACGGCGGCCCTCGATCTGACCCAGGCGATCCTGATCGGCATCGTGGTCTCGGCCGTGATCTATCTGCGCCAGTCGGCCATCAGTACCACGGTGACCAGCGCGCCGGTGAACGCACAGCAGCTCCAGGCTCAGGGTATGCCGATCACCGAAGCCTGCCCGAGTATCCACGTCTACTACCTGACTGGGCCGATCTTCTTTGGCAGCGTGACGAATGTCCTGGAGGCCTTCGAGAGCGCGGGCGACTATCAAAGCCTTATCATCAGCATGCGCGGGGTGCCGCTGATCGACGCAATGGGTGCCCAGGCTCTGCACCAGATCGTCGATGAACACCACGCTCGCGGTGGCCAGGTGCTGTTCACCGCGCTCCAGCCGACGGTACTGGAGATGTTCAAACGCACCGGACTATTTGCGTTAGTGGGCGCGCAGGGCATCTTCTGGAGTTCGGCTACCGCGATTGTCGAGCTGCACGAGCAGCGCGCGGTGGCGGGCTGCCCGCACTGCGACGCCCACGGTGATGGCTGTGCGGTACTACGCATGGCCAAGGAGCGGCTGGCACATGAGGGCGCGGCCCATGAGCCGCAAGCTGTGCTGCCCCCACAAAACTAGGTAACTTGGTATGATAGAGTTCTCTACAACGTAGAGATCATGGCCAGGAGTTGGTCACGCAGGTCTTGTGTTCCCGGAAGCTCCTGTTCGATAAGGCTGTTCATTCCCATCCCCCAGTCGTCATTGCTGCTTGCGGATCGTGCGTGCCATACGGTCAATCTGCTTCAGGTGTGACCGTTCATGGATGGCTAGCCACTGCGCATAAAATCGCACGCTCCGTTCGCGGGGCTTGCCCGCCACCGTCACCGTTGCCGAGCGAACCCAGCCCTCAGGTGCGAGCGGCTCCAGGACGGCCAGAAGTTCGGCCCGTTGCGTCGTAAAGGCATCCAGCGAGGATTGAAAGGCCTGGTCGCGATAATCGGTACTTTTGATCCAGCTTCTGGGGTTGACAGCGCGCAGGGTCGGATGGTCGTGGGTAATGATCGCTGCGATACAATCGCCCCACATGTCGGCGCACGCGCGCAGATGGGCCAGCACCTCATTGGCGGACCACTTATCGGGCGCGGGCGCGGCCTGCAACTGCACTGGCACCATCTCAGCGGTCAGCGCGGCGATTCGCGACGGGGTTGCGGCGAGCATAGCCAGCATCTCTGCAGTCGTGAGTACGCTGGCGGCCATGTGATACCCTCCTTCTGCGAACTTCTACGCTACCGGGAACTGCATGCCAGTCTAACATGCGTAAGGGGTGGAGGATGCTCCAGCGGCTGGGCTTGCCGACGCCTTCTTCCAGATCGATGGCCTCCGCGATGTGCTAATCGGGTTTGGCGATCGCTCTCCGCAGATAGTCCAGACCCCACGGGACATCACCTTAATGCGCCATCTTTACCCTGTGCCAGCGAACGACAGGCTCTTTGCGGCGAGCGCCTCGCGCAGCAAGGGTATAGCTTTTGGTCCGATGCCATGCAGGTTCAGCACGTCAGCTTCGGTCACTGCCGCAAGCTGTTCGATCCGCGTGTAGCCCGCGCCAGCCAGCGCACGTTGCGCCGGTGCCGAGAGACCTCGTGGGAAGCCTCCTTCGAGGGGAGTTTTGTTCTTGCTCGCCATGTGTCACTCCTTGGGCGATATCCTTCTCCGTCTTTTTCGTAATCCGCGCGAAATCGCCGGGCTGCCGCTTGGGCCGCCTCCGCCATAGATCAGGGCGATGTGTTCAAGCACCATTGCTGCTCTGCTCGCTCTGCTACGCCGAGGCTTCCAGTAGGTCGCTCTCGGGGCCGCGTATGGTATACAGCTGGGACAGCGCGCGATACGAACGCGACTGCATGGCCACGAGCGTCACCACCAGGCCGATCATTCCTGCGATGATGAACAGCAGCGCGATGCCCCGGCCGGTGCCGGTGCCAAACCAGCCGCCGATCACGTCTGCGCCCGCGCCAGTCGTCATGAATGGGATGAAGATGAACTGCGCGATCGGGCCGATCATGAATGCCGTGATCGGCGACGCGGCCTGCTCGATGCTTTGTGCGAAGCCAAACACGCGCCCCTGTCGCTCGGGCACGATCACCTTCTGCAAGATCGTTTGCTCCGACGCCTCGACCACCGGTATCATGCAGAGCCAAATGAACATGCCGATGGTCAGCAGCACGATCGAGGGCTGAATCGCAAAGAAGATGCAGATCGTCCAAAGGACGAGATTCGTTCGGAACAGCGTGCGCAGCGGCGAACGACCAAGGCCACGCCGCGCCACAATCAGCCCGCCGACGATAAAGCCCAGGCTCAGAAAGCCCCACAGCGCGCCCCAGACCTGCACCGAGACGAGCTCCAGGCCGTATGGATCCATCAGCGACATGAACACGCCGCCCAGGAAGTTGTTGAACGTGTTGAAGAAGATCAGCCCAAAGAGGCCCGATACCTGACCGATCGCGGTGATCGTGCCGCGAATGTCGATCCGGTCGGTGTTTGCGTCGCCGTGAACTGTACGCGCCTCAGGAATTGCAAGAGTTAGCAGATGTGCAATCACCAGCGCGCCGATGCCAACAGCCAGCACCAGCACCCAGAACATGCCAAGAAACCCAACCGCCAGCCCGCTAAAGATCGACGCGACCAGAAACGCCACACCGTTCGCTGTGCCGACCATGCCGTTGGCGCGGTCGCGCGTTTCCTCGGGGATCAGGATCGTCACCAGCGTCGACAGCGCGATCGAGCGCAGGTTGCCAGCAATTGCGCCGAACAGGATGAGCACGATGAACACCCACAGCAGCGGGTTCGACACATCCGAAAGGCTCGCCGACGATGTGCCGTAGATGGCGAGCGCCACGACGTAGAGCAGCAGCGAAAGCGCGCTCGACAGCAGCATCGCCGTTTTCTTGCGGTAGCGGTCGACCAGCGAGCCAAGAAAGAAGCCGGAAAAGGCCACGGTCGCGGTGTACACACCCGCCATAATCGAGGTCGCAATCACCGACTTGGTTTCGAGATAGACCCAGAACGTGGCCGCGAACCAAACGAACGTGTTTGTCAGGAACGCGATCAGCGAGTTCGCGAGAACGGCGTAAAACGTCTTCATTGCGCTCCTATTTCACTGGCGCGTCGAGAAAGCGAAGGGCCTACGACTGCTCCATCACCGACAGGATGTTACCAGCCGGGTCGGTGAACCACGCGATTGGTGGTCCTTCTTCGCGCATAATGCCTCGCTCGTCGGTTTCGATGCCTTCGTAGTGCTCGAAGCGCACACCGCGTCCGATCAGCGCGTCCACCGCAGCATCGATGTCGTCCACCGGGAAATTGAGGATGGTGTAGGTCGCCGGCGTGTGGTCGGCCTTTGGATAGACAAGAATATCAGTTCCGGCGACGATATGGAGCGTCAGCATGCCGTGATCTTCAGACACGTTCAGACCGAGCGTTTCGCCGTAGAACTGTTTCGCCGCCGCGATGTCGTCGACCGCGAATCCACTGAATGCCTTGGTGGTTGCAAACATGGTACTCTCCTTCGTGTGATGCTCAAAACGCACCTTCCTGCTCGACCTTGATCATCGGCAGGTTGCGACGCTCGGTGTTCAGCGCTTCGTAGACGCACGTCGCAGCCTTTTCGTTCGCGAGCAATCCCTGGTGCGCTGTGCGCCATTCATCACGCGAAACGACCGTGGAAAGATTCATGGGCGCTCCTGTCTTGCTTGTTCAGCGTCCTTGAGGATGGAGTCGTGCTGATTGTGGAGTGCGTTACTCACCGCTAACATCGGCGCTGGGCCAAAAGTTATCGAGTTGGGACTTACGCAGTTGGCGACTTCAGCCTGCGACAGCATGGAACAGCTGTCTTTTTTGTTTCGTTGTTTAGTGCTTTGCACCAAACAACGAAACAATTATTCTATATTTCCTTGCCCGCCGCAGGCGAAACGAAACCTGTTGGGCAACTGCGTAACTCCTACGAGTAATTAGCGTAAATAGCACAAGCGTTCTGCTATTATAGCAGAACCACTTCAAAAGGGCAAGTTGATGGTAGCGCATTTCAGGGTTCGTACAAGTTGCCTCAGGCGGGGTTTGGGGGTG
>JACMIM010000436.1 GCA_014381165.1 Roseiflexaceae bacterium | reverse complement strand
CGTTTCTGACGTTCAGGTCGTGTCGGACGCACGGATAATTGGTCGATTGTGTGTGCTTGACAAAGGGTCCACTATAACATTGATTCGCGGTTGCATCTTCGTGCATCGCTGCCCGCCACCATCATCCGCGAGGGAGTACTGCTGTATGGAGCACGATCCGGTTAAAATACTTGAAACCCGGTTGTAGCTGCTGAAAGCCTCGCGCGATCTCAGTGCCGCCCAACAATTGATTATGGCTTCTGCACCTCTGCTCGATGTTGTCGTTTACCATTGCCAGCAGGCGACCGAGAAAACGCTGAAGGGCTTTCTTTTTTGGCACGATACGATGTTTCGAAAGACACATGACTTGGTCGAATTACTCAATCAGTGTGTAGCTCACGATCAGACACTGATTGAACTGTCAAGCACTGCTCAAATACTCACGCCATTTGCACATACCTTTCGTTACCCTGGTAGCTTATTAGAGCCCCCGCTAGAGGATGCTCAAGATGCGCTGGCGCGTGCAGCGGCGGCGTATCAAGTTGTGGTAAAGTGTTTGCCGATGGAAGTTTCTGCATTCGAGATACAGACATAAGATAAATACTCCTTGGTGTAGCGAAAAGGAAGCATCGTCGCCAGTGCAGGCAATCTTTCTTCTGCCCTCGTTTTGCTACCGCACCAACGCCAAGCCGCAACATCCCTCGATTGACGCAGCCCAGCGCCCCCTCTATAATCGGGCTGACAACGAACAACGAACAACCGAGGAAGGACCCCGCCGTGACAGCAACCGAAGCCCATTCCCAGCTCGAAGCGTTGCGCACCAGCGCGAATGCCGACCTTGACAAATCGCGGCGCGAGCTGGCCGAACTGGAAACGCTGCTGCGCCAAACCACCACCGAGGTCGAGAAGCTGGCCCAGCGCGAGATGACGGTCGCCAACCGTTTACGCGACCTGGAAGTGAATATCGACAAATATAACAAGGCCGACATTCGCAACTTCTATGTTTCGGCGCAGGAAGTGCAGATGCGGCTGCTCATGATGCGCAGCCAGCTGGAGCAGTTGCAGTTTCGGCAGCAGATGCTCAAGGCCCGCCAAAGCCAGCAATTGGAAGTGATCACCACGCTGGAGGCGCTCGGCCCGCTAGGCGGCACAAGCGGCGGCGCTGCCACACGCAGCGACGAGAATAATGCGATCGCCAACATCATTCAGGCCCAGGAGAACGAGCGGCTGCGCATGTCGATGCAAATGCACGACGGCCCGGCTCAGTCGCTGTCGAATCTGGTGCTGCGCGCCGAAATCTGCCAGAAGATGTTCGACCGCGACGCCGAGATGGCGCGCGCCGAGTTGAGCGGCCTGAAGACCGCGATCAATACCACGCTGCAAGACATCCGCCGCTTTATTTTCGACCTGCGACCGATGACGCTGGACGACCTGGGTTTGGTGCCGACGCTGCGGCGCTATATGCAGCAGTTCCAGGAGAAGAACAAGGTCGAGGTCAACATCATGGCCGCCACGCTCGACCAGCGCCTGCCGCCGCATTACGAGATCGCGATCTTCCGCTTTGTGCAGGAGGCGCTGAACAATGTGGCCAAGCACGCCAATGCCACTCAGGCCCGCGTGATCATCGACAACACTGGCAACTCCATCCATGTTGCGGTCGAGGACGATGGCAGTGGCTTTCCGCTCAGCGAGGTGCTGTCGGAAAATAGCGGGCGGCGCAACCTGGGCATCGCCACCATGCGCCAGCAGGCCGAGGCGCTCATGAATGGCGAATTCGGCATCGAAAGCGCGATCGGGCGCGGTACCCGCGTCGCCGCCGTCATTCCCGTTCCGTAACAACGGGGTAGGGGCGGCTCGCGAGCCGCCCCTACCCCGTTGTTACGCCCCTACCCCGTTGTTATGCTTTGCTGGGCACGCCGCGCGGCTGCGCGACCGCCGTTTCGATCTTTTTATGCTTTTGGCGCTCGGCCAGCACATAGCTGCCAATCACGAACGCCGCCGAAGCGAACTGCATCAGCAGGCCTTCCCAGGTGGCGTACAGGCCGAACCACATGCCCGTCCAGTACGGCAGTAGATCGGCCAGCCAGCGGATGGGGTGGGTTGGCAGCCAGCCGATCACCTGGGTCACATGCACCGTTTTGCCGACCATCTGCACCAGCACCGCGCAAATCATTATTCCAGTCACAATCAGCATCTTCTTGTGCGGCAGCTTGGCCTGCACAAAGAACACGACAATGCCGATCGCCAGCGTGGCCAGCAGGCCTACCGCCACGCCGCCCAGTACCACCGCCGTTGTGCTTTCCAGCACCAGCGCCTGCATGAACAGCACCGTTTCAAAGCCCTCGCGGTAGATGCTGGAGAAGCCGAGCAGCGCCAAGCCGAGCCACTTGCTGGCCTCGCCGCCAGTCAGGCGTTTCTTCTGCTGGTGAAAGCTAGCCATCCAGCCAGTCCAATAGACTTGGTGAAAAAACCAGTTGGTGATCAGCAGCAGCACGCCGATCGCGAGCAGCGAGACATAGACTTCCAGCACCTCGGCGTTGATGCCAAAGGCCAGCAGCGCATTCAGGATCGAGCGTGACATCAGCCAGGTCAGTGCCGAAAAGCCAAGTGCGGCGGCGGCACCAACCCACATGGGCGTGCGGTAACGGCGCATCTCGGCGCTTTTCAGGCTGCCCATGAGCGAGGCCAGAATCAGCACGGCCTCCAGGCCCTCGCGGAACACGATGATCGCCGCGTTGGTTGCCACTGCGACCGGCGCGTTCTGGCCGCCGATAGCGACTTTGGCCTCGGCCAGCTGCGCGTTCAGCGCCGTGCGCGCCGCCGCGATCTCGCTGGCAGGGGCGGTTGCCTCAATCAGGCCAGCCAGGCCCTTGGTATCACCGTCGCCAAACCAGAACAGCTGCTCGATCGGCGCTTTCATCTGCGGCGCGAACACCACCAGCTTGGCCTCGGGGCCGCTTTCCAAAATGGCGTAGGCCTCCAGGCGCGCTGATTCAGCCAGATCGTACTGGCCCGCTGCTACTGCGGCCTGCATCTGGTCGAGCATCGCATCGATTACGTCGAAATCGCCGGCGCTGCTGCGCTGCTGCCAGGCATCCGGCATCACTTGGCCAAGTGTGGCCAATAGGTTGTCGGTGGCCTGCTGCACTTGGCCGGCGGCTGGCACATTCGTGCGCTGGCTGGCGTTGGTCAACATTTGCTCCAGCGTGGCGAAGCTCTGGGCGGCCTGCTTGGCCAGCGCCGGGTCACGCTCGTCCAGCAGCGTGCGCAGATCGTTGAAGGCGGCGGCAGCGCCATCGCGAAAGGTAACCGCCTCACGAATCTCCAGATCCTTGGTCACGTTCTGCCCACTGACGCCGCGGCTGTACTCGACCGGCACCAGGCTGAGAAAGCGCAGCATCTGGCCAGCCCGCCGTTCTTGCTCTGCTGCGCCAAGCGGCGCGGCGCGGAAGCCCTGGAGCACCTGCTCGATGTGGGCCTGCGCAGCGGTGCTTGCCTCTGGCGTGGCGGCGCGCTGAAGCGCGGCGAAGGCTTGCTCGGCCTCGGTTAAAGCCGGCTGGCCGCGCTGCTCGGCATAGGCTGGCGCGAGAATGGCGAAGTAACCCACAGACAGCCCAACGGCCTCGGCGCGGCGCGAGCCAAAGCTCTGGCCCTCGGCGATCTGGAGATCGTGCAGGGCCTCGGTCTGGCGGGCCTGGTAGGTATCGAGCAAATCGGCCCGCAGCGCCAGCACAGCCTGCTCCGGCGTAATTTCGGCCCTGGCCAGTGCAACTACGGCCTTGGTCGCGTCGGCGTCGGGGCGCGAAAAGCGTGTGGCATGGCGGAATTCGCGCAGTGGCAGCCACGCCTGGGCTGTTGCAGCATCGCCCTGCGCCAATGCCGCCTCGGTCTTTGCATAGCTGGCGGCAAGCATGCCCGTCCAGATTTGGGCGCGCGCAGCCGCGAATTCGGCGGCGCTGCCAGCTTCCAGCGCCTGCTGCGCCTGTGCAAAGGCGGGCGTTATCTGGGCCGCTTCCAGCTGTGGCGCGAGCTGAACATCGAATGTGGCGCGGGCATGATCGAGCGCGGCCTGGGCGGCGGCTGGGTTCCTAGCAAGATCGAGTTGAGCTTGCACCAGCGCGGCGCGCACCTGTTCGGCGCTGCTAGCGGGCGAAGCGCCCTGAGCCCCGGCCAGGCCAGGCAGCAGCGAAAGAACCACAAGCGCCGCGAGCACAGCGGCAGAAAGACGACGGATCATTGACCTACCCTCTTATTCCCGGCGCTGAAGCGCCGGGCTACTGAGTTTGGCACCTACACATGACACCCAATAGCCCGGCGCTTCAGCGCCGGGTGTGCTTCAGCGCCGGGTGTGCTATTCCTGAATCTCGACATCTAGTGCGGCGGCGACCTGCGAGAGCTGGCCGGTGATCGCCGTGGCGCGGTTCTGGGCCTCGCTGCCAAGCAGGTCGGCATCCTCGGCGGTGAACTGCTGGCCAGCCTGCTCCTTGGCGTGAACATCGGCGACAAAGGTTTTCAGGCTGGTGAGATCCTGATCGATCTGCTGGCTTTGCACCGAATCGACGCTGGCTACCAGCGGGCTGACACCGTCGTAGACCACCTCAAGGCCGGAAAGGATATCCTGAATGTCGGCCAAACGCGAGATCGCCACAAAGTCGCGCTGGGTCGAGGCCTCACCGGCGACAAAGCGCGAGTTCTTCCAGGAATCGAAGTATTCGTTCATGGTTGGCACCATGACTACCAGCGCGGTGAAGGCATCTGATTCGTTGGGCTGCCAGGCCTGCGCGGCAGTTTGTAGCTCGCCGACATAGCGGTCGAGCGCGGTGGCAGAGGACAGCAACACGTTGGCCTCTGGCAGCGCCTCGCCAAACTCGATCGTGCCATTGCGGTTGAAATCGGCCTGTATCGGCGCGGTAAGCTCAGGATCGGTGCCCCATAACGCACGCTCGCTGATGCCAAATAGATTTCCTGGCTTTTGAAGCGTGCGGCCGTCGGCCAGGCTCAGGTCGAAGGGCACCACGCCATCGCCGCCCTCAGCCGCCGATGTGCCAGCGTCCAGAATCACATCGTACTCGGCCAGCGATGGCACGCCGGCCACCAAGCCTTCGATCTGTTCGTAGCCAGGGCTGGCCTGCATCCAGGCCGCCCGCCCAACTTCAACAGCATTCAATACGGCCTGCTGCTCGCTGCTCCATAGGTCGTCGTAGTCGAAGCCGCTTGCCTTGGCGAGATCGTAGTATTGATTGCTGGCGGCGACAAGCTGCGCACTGCTGGTTTTCAGCTCGCCAATATTGGCTAGCAGATAGGTCTTGAGCGAGGAAAGATCGGTGGTTGTGCTCGAGGCCGCAGGCACAGAGGGAGCCGCAGTTGGCGCGGCGGCTGGCTGGGCGGCGCAGGCGTTGAGTAGGACCGCACTAAAAAGCGTGAGTGGGAGCAGGCGGCGCATACAAGGCTCTCCTTCATCACCATGACAGCCTGAACAGCACCAATGCGGGTTGCACAGGCGTTCGGCGCAAGCTATAATGAGTGGAATTACACCCTCGACATTAACCGTTCGAACAACATTCGTACCTTCGTACACCCGGGGTTAGTATAATCTAAGTTGTTTGTTTGTCAAGTAAGTACTGTTTTATCTGTGCCGATGTTGCCCTTCCCACACGATACAAGGACGAGCCATGAGTGTATCAGCACCGCATATCGACGCACGCAAGCGCCAGGGTCACGACGGCCCGACCGACAAGATGCGCGAGTATCTCGAGGTTATCTATTATCTTTCGACGCGCAGCGAACCCGTGATCGCCGCGCGCCTCGCCGAATGGATGCGTGTCACCGCGCCTACAGTCACAAACATTGTCAAGCGCATGGAAGAGAAGGCGTACATCACCCGCGATGCGCGCGGCGAGATCAGCCTGACCAGCGAGGGCTTCGATGTAGCCGAGAATGTGGTCAAGCGTCACCGCATTCTCGAGCGCTTTCTGGTCGACATTATGAAAGTGCCCTGGCACATGATCCACGAGGAGGCGGTGCGGCTTGAGCCTGCGCTGTCGCCGCTGATGGAGGAGCGGATTGCCGATCTGGTTCGCGAGGCCACGACCTGCCCGCACGGCAACCCGATCCCTGGGCGTGGCGAAGCGCACAAAGGCACGCGCCGCCTGATCGAGGCGGCGGTTGGTGAGCAGTTTACGCTGCGGCGCATCACCGAGGAGGCTGAGGAAGATACTGATCTGATGCGTTATATTCAGGAAAGCGGGATCGTGCCGGGCGCGACCTTCACCATCACGGGTAGCTCGCCCGCATTTGGTGTCACGCTCCACCGCGACGAGCGGTCGATTACGGTCTCGCCGCAGGTTGCGGCAGCGCTGTGGGGTGATTAGGCTCGGAGTTGTCCGCTACGCACGCCGCGATCCGGGCCAGCAGTTCGTCGCGCTGGCTTAGGCTGGCATAGATCGGTAGCGCGGTGGTGCCGTGCAGCGCCGTGTGGAGGCGGCGTACAAGCGGGTTCGCAATCTGCCCCGCCAGCGGCTGGTTGAGCCGAATACGTGCGCCAGCTTCGCCTTGGTTTTCGCGTTGTTCCAGTGCT
>JACMIM010000051.1 GCA_014381165.1 Roseiflexaceae bacterium | reverse complement strand
TCGACCTGCGTGCGCAGAAAGCGCCAGCCATACACGCCAGCAACCGCAATTGTTGCCAACTGGCCGATGCCGGTGGGCCAGGCCAGTACCACCAGCGCCGCTAGCATTGCGATCGTCGCGCGCTCGCGATCGGGGGCAAGCGTGCGGGCCATGCCCCAAACCGCTTGGGCCACCACCGCCACCGCCACGATCTTCAGGCCGTGCAGCCAGTCGACCCCGGCGGCACCACCCAGCAATGCCACGCCATAGGCGGCGGCGATCATCAGGATGGCTGAGGGCAGCGTAAAGCCCAGCCAGGCCGCCAGCCCGCCCAGCAAGCCGGCGCGCATCACGCCGACGCCAATGCCAACCTGGCTGCTGGCCGGGCCGGGCAGAAACTGGCACAGCGCCACCAGATCGGCGTAGGTCTGGTCGGCCAGCCACTTGCGCCGCTCCACGATCTCGGCGCGGAAATAGCCCAGGTGGGCGATCGGCCCGCCGAACGAGGTCAACCCCAGCCGCGTAAAGACCAGCAGCACTTCCCACGGCGTCCCGCCGCGCTCGGCGGCAAGCAGCGGCGTGATCGTGCGCGCCTCTTCCTGCATGATTTACTCCGTTTGTGATGCGGTAGCCGTTTATTCTGTGTTGCAAGCCGCGCCCAGGTACGCGGCGATGATAGGGACAATGCCGCGTGATGTGTAACGCGGGGGCAAGCCCCGCGTGTACCACAATCCGGAGCCGCCGCGTGATCGGCAACGCGGCGACCAGTACGCGGGGCTTGCCCCGCGTCTACGCATTACGCCGTTATTCTACTCGGTACACGCGCCCCTCGCCCGGCGCGAGCTGCGTCAGGATGTGCTGCTTGCCATTGTTCGCCAGCGGTTCGCTTTCGGTGGAGGCGGCGTGGGTGGAAAAGACGCAGCGCAGCGACCCACTCGCGCTGGCAGGAATGGCCACACGCTCGAACGCCCGCTCGGCGTGCGTGTTGACCACAAATACCAGCGCCGCATTCTCGCGCTGTGTCCAGGCCAGAAGCGGGTTCTCGCCCATTGCGTCGGGCGCGATCAGCCAGCGGGTGGATCGCTCGGCTATGTCGCCCCAGACCGATTCGGCGAATAGCCGCAGCCGGGAAAGGTTGCCAAACAGCGCGCCATTATGGCCCCACACATACGGCCCCGTCACCGCTTTCGGCCCCGCAGTCTCGTGGAACACATACAGCTTGGTGTAGTGTTCGTTGGGTGCTGGCTCGATATGCACATCACGGGTTTCAAAGCCCAGGCCCATGTAGCTTGGCGTGTCGGCCAGAAACAGGCCAATAAACAGCCGGGCCTCGCCGCCCGTGCGGTAGAACAGGTCGAAGCGCGGGTCGTCCTTGTCGGCGGTCATGATCGTAAAGGCCGGCGTACACTGGCGGGTGGTGCGCAGATCGTCATAGGCGCGCAGGCGGCGCAGGAACTCGGCGCTGCCAAGCACCGTCGCTTGCAGGTCGCCCAGCGTGGTATCGGCCTCGGCGGCCTCCAGGTGGTCGATCTCCTCGCCATAGGCCATGACATCACGCGGGGCCAAGAACGTTTCGGCGAAGTAGCCAAAAAAAGGCGCGCCGCCCTCGGCGATATACTGCTTGACCGCGCCCAGGATGTCGTAGTATTCGTCGAAGGTGTCGGGCACGCCCGCAGGCCGCATCTGCACATGGGCCATGTCGCCGCGCATGAAGTCGAAGCCATAGCGGCGCTGGGCCTGAGCGTAATGTTCGCAGATATAGGCCCATGTGGCCACGCGCGGGCGGCTGAAATCGAGCTGCCAGCCCGCGCCGCTTTCATACAGGTGGTAGCGGGCAAGCGGCCCGAACACGCGCGACATCGACGTGGGATTGGTCATGCTGTACTCGCGCCAGACCATGCCACTTCCATCGACAGATCGAGCCTCGGGCCGCAGATCAACCTGCATGCCCCGATACGGCGGGGCCATGGTTGCCGGCACCGGCTCAAAGCCATAGCGCGCCAGGTGCGCGATTAACTGGTTGCGGCGGGCGTTGCGGGTGGCCGCGTCCTCGGGCGGGCCAAACAGCGTCAGGTTGCGCTGCTCTTCGCCCACATCCGCGCCGAACAGCGCTGCCCGCACCGCCGGCACTGGCAGCCCGGCCAGCGCGGGGCCGTTCGCCTGGACAAACGCCACCAGCGTGTCCTGCACCGCTTCGTGCAACTGGGCCGAGTGCGTAATAATTGCCGCGTCTTGGCGCTGTAGCCACTCGAAGTGCTCAGGAAAAGCCAGTGCCATCTCCGAAAAGCGATCAGTATGCGGAATAACGTCCATGCCCACAGTGCGACCAGTCATGTGCAGCAGGTTGACCACGGCGCGCAGTTGGCGGTCGCTGGAATCAAGCCAGGGGCACAGCTCGGCCAGTTCACTGCTGAAGAACTCGTCGTTCAGCTGCCAGCTGCTCATGCCATACAGGCTGCCGACCACGCCCGGCTCCCAGATCGGCAGCAAGTGGATGGAATCTTGGGCTTCTGGCAGGGTCAGCGCATACTTGACAATATTCCAGAAGCTGCCGATTGTCCGCAGATTGATGCCGACCATGTTGGCCGTTTTCAGCCAGGCTGCGTCGGGCGCGCTGATCACTGGGCTTTGAATGTCTTCGGGCAGGCGGGCCAGTTCGTCCGGATCGGCATGTTCTTCGGCCAGCGCGTCGTCGACGGCCGTGCCATAGCGGCGGCGCAGCAGGGCCAGCACCTCCGCGCCGGGCATGGCCAGCGCCAGCTCCGGCAGCAGGTTTGGCACAAACGAAACCCGCCCGCTGGCATAGGCTTCCAGGCAGCGCCCACGGCGTGCGGCGTTTGCCCACAAATCGCGGAACGCTTGGTAGGCCTGCGGCGTGGCCGGAAGATCGGCGAAAGGATTCGCTTTGGTTAGGGTCATATCGTGCTTTCTTCTTCAGGCTGTATGACACCCGCTGTGGCTTGTTCGTCCTGCGTGTGGTATCACTATACCATCAAGAACCGGGGTGGTATGATGTTCGGGTGTGGCGTAAACTCTTGCGCCGCCACCACGGCCACCGGATGCATCCGGCGTCTGCTATGCCCAAACGCGCTTCAGCGCGTTCACCCGTGTCCAACGCGCCTCAGCGCGTTTCGTCTATCAGCAGCGGGTTTGAACCCGCCTGCGCCCGTGGCGCATGCAAAACAATACGTCACACCCATGATGTTCGAGCGACTGTGTGGTGTATGATACCAACTCGCGTTCTCGCATACGGTCTCATGTCGTAACCCCCAGCG
>JACMIM010000435.1 GCA_014381165.1 Roseiflexaceae bacterium | reverse complement strand
TACGACCAGCGCCTACAATATCGGGATTATCATTGGCGCGCTGCTGCTGACGCCCTTCCTGGGGCCGTTCGCACTGGTCGCGGGCGTGCTGATCGGCGCGCTGCTCCAGGTTGTGCTCCAGCTGCCGGGGCTGCGTGGCGCGTCCTACCGGCCTGTGCTCGATCTCAAGCACCCAGGTGTGCGGCGTGTGCTGCGGCTGTACGCGCCGGTCGCGCTGGGCGTGGCTTTCTCGACCGTGGGCGTGCTGCTCGACCGTAATCTGGCCTCGCGCTTTGCTGGCGCGGCATCGGCCATGGCCTATGCGACAACTCTGATTCAGTTCCCACTTGGTCTGGTGGCTGCGGCTGTGGCGTTCGCGGTGCTGCCCACGCTCTCGCGGCAGTCCAGCGCTGGCGATCAGCAGGGCTTCAGTGCAACCTTTGGCATGGGTATGAAGGTCGTGCTGTTGCTGGTGCTGCCAGCCACCTTCGGCTTGGCCGCGTTATCCGGCCCGATCGTCGCCGCGATCTTCCAGTGGGGCCGCTTTGGCACGCAAGAGGCGAGTTATACGGCGCAGGCGCTGTTGCTCTACCTGCCTGGCCTGCCGGCCGCCGCGATCGACCAGGTGCTGCTGTTTGCGATCTACGCCCACAAACGCACGCTGATGCCCAACCTGGTTCAGGGCGTGGCAGTGCTGATCTACGCGGCTACTGCGCTTGGCCTGCTCGCCTTCACGAGCTTGGGATTTGGCGCGTTGGTGATCGGTAACTCAGCGCAGTGGATCGGCCATCTCCTGCTTCTGGCCTGGCTCTCGCGTGATCTCGTGCGCCTACGTGGCTTGCGCCTAGGCGAGGCAACCCTGAAGGGCCTGCTGGCCAGTGGGGCACTGGTGGCGGCCGCCTGGGCTGCTGCGCAGCTCGCACGTGCGCCGCTGGCCCAATTGATGCTTGGTGGTGCGGCGGGCGCGGCAGCCTACTTCACCGTGTGCCTGCTGCTACGGGTCGAGGCGCTCGATTTCTTTGTGGGCGTGCTACTGCGTAAGCTGCGGCGCTGATCCGCGAGGACTGAAGACCGTCATAGAAATGTGATCGAATTGAATGCTTTTTCACAAAACAATTTGGTACAATGCTCCCGTAAGTAAAGGAGCCATGATGTTCTCACCTGCGGTCTTGGTTGTTGTTGCGGTTGCTATTATTGGCTGGTTCGCCACGATCCGTGCGATCGGCACCTCCAAACTTTCTGATACGTTGAAGCGCTGGCTGTTGATTCCGTCCTGGGTGCCTTGGATGGCGGTTGCGCTTGGCGCACCGATCTTCACTGGCGTGCTGCCGATCGCCGAGGCAATGAATATCGGCGGGGCGATCACGGCTGGTATGGCCGTGGCGGTGGTTATCGCGGGACGCCAGGGGCCGCGCCAGTAACACCCCAACGCAAAACGGCCAGGTAGGGGCACGATATATCGTGCCCCTACCTGGCCGTTTTGGTCGCCGCGCGCACGACCGTGTGTCGTAGTCTTTAGGCCGAGAAAAAGCGCTGGGCTAGCGTCGCTCCACCAGCAGGCGGATGGCAGTGCGCTCCTCGTCGTCGATGGCGACATCGATGAACGAGGGAATGCACACGATGTCGACGCCTTCTTCGTTGAGGTAGCTACGCGCGATCGCTACCGCCTTGATCGCCTGGTTGGTCGCACCAGCACCAATCGATTGAACCTCGGCCATGCCGCTATCGCGGATGACGCCGGCAATCGCGCCGGCCACCGCGCTTGGGCGTGAGCGGGTCGAGACCTTGAGGACCTCGGAGTTGTGACGCTGAACCGGCTCTGGGGCGGCGGCACCGACCGCACGGGCCATCGTAGCAGCCTGAGTTGTATTTGTAGCCATGCGCTCCTCCTGTGGTGGGGTTGTACGAGATGTTGTTGCCGTGTCAAAAGTCTCCGGTTCGTAGGTGTCCAGGTCCATAGTCGAGACTCCTTATCTGCCACGCTGGGAATAACGATCGTCGTCCCGACGCTGGCGCTCCTAAACAAACGCCCAGGGCGCTGCCACACAGCGCCCCAGGATTACGCAACGTCTAGCGCCCTTTACAGTTCTAGGGCGTAAAGCCCAGGAGCTTCAGCCCTGGGATATACGCCCTTCACCCGCCGTAGCGGCTTTAGCTCCTATGTGCTCTACTGCCCGGAGTGGGATAGGGCGGCATCCCCTTGAAGCCCAGGCGTTTACGCTTGGGAGCCGTCACCACAAGACGCGAACACAAAGCCCTGTTGTGTCACGTCTTAAGGCCATTGTGGCAGCTCAAACAGTGTTTAGCGGGCGTAATCAACCGCCCGCGTTTCCCGGACAACCGTAACTTTGATCTGCCCAGGGTACTGTAGGCTTTCCTCGATCTTCTTGGCGACATCGCGCGCGAGATGAATGCTCCCGAGATCATCGATCGAGTCCGGCTGAACCATGATACGCACTTCGCGCCCTGCCTGGATTGCGAAGGCGCGCTGAACGCCAGTGAATGATGTTGCCACCGTTTCCAGCGCTTCCAGCCGCTTGATGTACAGGTCGATTGTTTCACGGCGCGCCCCTGGCCGTCCGCCTGAAATGGCATCGGCGGCCTGCACCAAAAATGCCTCGACCGATTGCGGTTCCTCGTCGTTATGGTGCGCGGCGATCGCGTGAACGATCGTGGGCGAGCGCCCCAGCCGGCGTGCAATATCTGCGCCTATCAGCGCGTGCGGCCCTTGAACCTCGTGGTCGACCGCCTTGCCGATATCGTGGAGTAACGCCGCAGTCTTGGCGACATTAATATTTGCCCCTAGCTCGGCGGCCATATGCGCCGCCATCAGCGAGCACTCGAGCGAGTGCTGGAGCACGTTTTGGCCGTAGCTCGTGCGGTATTTCAGCCGCCCAAGCAGCTTGATCAGGTCGGGGTGCAAGCCCATTACGTTCGCCTCGTGGGCAACGCGCTCGCCTTCTTCGCGCATGATCTGCTCGATCTCCTGCTGGGTCTTCAGAATGACCTCCTCGATCCGAGCAGGATGGATGCGGCCGTCCTTGAGCAGTTTCAGCAGCGCGATGCGGGCCACTTCTCGTCGCACCGGATCGTGACATGACAGGGTCACAGCCTCGGGTGTATCGTCGACAATGATGTCCACGCCGCTGATCTGTTCGAATGCGCGAATATTGCGCCCCTCGCGCCCGATGATGCGGCCTTTGAGTTCTTCACCGGGCAGCGCAACCGTTGAGACTGTAATCTCGGCGACATAGTCCGAAGCGTTACGCTGGATGGCAAGACCGATAATCTTGCGTGCGCGCTTCTCGGCCTCCTCGGTAGCCGCGCGCTCGATCTCGCGAATGCGGCGTGCGGCTTCGTCGCGTGATTCAGACTCAACCTTCTGCAAGATGATAGTGCGTGCTTCCTCCTGACTGAGCGCGGAGATACGCTCAAGCTCGCCGCGCTGCTGCCCGTGCAGGTGCTCGGCCTCCTGATGCAGTTGTTCTATTTGCCGCTCGCGGCTTTGAAGCTGGCGTTCGCGGCGTTCAAGCCCCTCCAGTTTGCGGTCGAGATTTTCCTCTTTGCGCTGGAGGCGCTCTTCCTGTTTAGAAAGCGCGACGCGGGCTTCGCGGATTTGCCCCTCGGCTTCATTGCGAAGACGCAGCGCTTCGTCCCTGGCGTTAAGGATGATATCTTTCTGCTCCGCGCGAGCAGAATCCATTTGCAACCGCGACTGCGCCTCAGCTTCGCGCTTATATCCAGCCACGTTGTTGCGGTACATGAAGACGCCAATGCCTGCGCTGATCCCCACTCCGAGGATTAGCCCCAGCATGGCCCATACGACGAGCTCATTGAGCACGTTTAGCCTCCTGTGAGTTGTTAAGGTGCCGCAAACGGCCCGCGCGATGCGTGCCGCCCTACGGTTGGCTATATCTGCGATACTCTAGATGAGAAAAAGATTAGCTGAAGTATCATACCTGTAAATGGGAAGTGCTGTCAAGATAGCAGAATTAACAGCAGGCCACCGATTCCACAGTGCCCGTTGTAGCATAAAAAGCGTTATACTATATCTGTGCAACCTATCACAACTACAACAAGTGCGGCAATGCCGCCAACACAGCTTGCGTCGATTCCACCGCAGCGCATTTGGAAGCGCTGGCGCTTTCTGCGCACCTTTCTGTTCTTTCTGAGCATTATCGTTCATATCTTTATCTATGATATTCTCGGTAATCGCTTCTGGCTTTCACGTTGGTATGTTCAGCGCAGCGGCCTGCGGCGCTGGCAGCAGTTGGCGCGCCGCTTTCGGTTACTCGCGGTGCGGCAGGGCGGCGTGCTGATCAAGCTGGGCCAGTTTCTTTCCAGCCGCGCCGATATTTTGCCCACAGCGATTACCGACGAATTGGCGGGCCTGCAGGATGAAGTCCCACCGGTGGCCTGGCCGCTGGTGCAGGCCGCGCTGGTGCAGGAGCTGCGCGGGCCACTCGACCAGTTGTTTACGGCGTTTGATACAAAGCCGGTGGCAGCCGCCTCGATCGGCCAGGTGTACTTCGCTACGCTGCGCGACGGCCGGCTGGCAGCGGTGAAAGTCCAGCGCCCGCGCATCGCCGAGATTATCGAGGTCGACCTGAGCGCGGTCAGCGCCGCAGTGCAGATCGTCAAGAACTACCCGCTAATCAAACGGCGTGCCGACCTGCCAGCATTATTCCGCGAGTTCGCCCGCGTGCTCTGGCAAGAGTTGGATTATGAGTTGGAGGCCGAGAACGCCCAGCAGTTCCGCGCCAACTTTGCCAGCACGCCCGGCGTGTACATCCCCGAGCCGTATCGCGAATATTCTACCAAAACCTTGTTGGTGATGGAGCGGATCAGCGGCATTAAGATTAACGATTATGCCGCACTGGATGCCGCTGGGGTCGATCGAGCCGAGCTAGCGGCGCATTTCAACAAGGCCTACCAGCAGCAGTTCTTTCTCGACGGCCTGTTCCACGCCGATCCGCATCCAGGCAACCTGTTCGTGCGCGTCGAGGAACCGCCGCCCGAGGCCACAAATGGCGCTCGGGCCGGGGCGCCCTACACGCTGATCTTTATCGACATGGGCATGGTCGGCCGGATCGAGCCGCGCCTGATGACGATTCTGCGCGAGGGTATTATCGGCCTGGCTGGCAACGATGCGCAGAAGATCGTCGATGCGCTTGACGCCGCCAACATGATTCTGCCAGGGGCCGACCGCAGCGAGATTCTGCGGGCCTTCCAGACGGTGCTGCGCTACACCTACAACCGCACCGTGCGCGATCTCACGAACATGGATGTGCAAGTCATGTTCGACGAGATCGAGCATCTGGTGCGCGACCTGCCATTCCAGATTCCGCAGGACCTGATCTACCTGGGCCGGGCGGTCAGCTTGGTCAGCGGCATCACGACTGGCCTGTACCCAGATATCAACCTGTTCGAACTCTCGCGACCGTTTGCGAACGAGCTGATCGCCCGCCAGCAGCGCGAGATCAACATAGGCGAGCGGGTGCAGCGCGGCCTGACTGATCTGGCCCAGATTGTGACGACGCTGCCAGGCCAGATGGACAGCTACTACAAAGCCGCCAACCGTGGCGACCTCCAGATGCGCGTCGATTTGAGCAAAGTCGAGCGCGGCATGCGCCGGATGGAGCGGGCGACCTCGCGGTTGGCTGGTGGAATCGTAGCCAGCAGCCTGTTCATTGGTGGCGTGGTGCTGCGAATCAACGCCTTTGCTGGCGAGGCGTTCTGGGCCTGGGGCGCAGCGGCGGCGGTGGTGGTGTGGGTGGTGTGGCCGAGGGGCTAGAGGCTGGGGGTTGGGGGCTAGGGGTTGGGGGCTAGGGGTTGGGGGCCGTACTATAACTCAGACCACGCTTCCCCAGTCCCCAGTCCCTAGTCCCCAGTCCCTAAATGGAACTCCGTCGCTCGATCGGCCTGACCCGCGCTACGGCGATGGTCGTCGGTATCATCATCGGCGCCTCGATCTTCGTGC
>JACMIM010000434.1 GCA_014381165.1 Roseiflexaceae bacterium | reverse complement strand
GGAACTCGCGACGGTCGGCGAGCTGTTGAGTGGACGCCCGAACGAGGTGATCACGGCGCACCGCGCGACCACGGTGGAAGCGGCTATTCGCCAAATGAAGACCCACGGTATCTCGCAGCTGCCGGTGGTCGAGGCCGATGGCTCGTTGCATGGCATCATCGGCGAGGGCGATCTGCTGGAGTATTTGCTGGGCGGCGGGGCGATGAGCCACTCGATTAGCGACCTGCACACGCATGAGGTTGCTACGGTCGACCTCGATTTGCCGATCGAGGAACTTACTGGTATCTTCGGGCGCAGCCAGGCGGCGGTGGCGGTCAAGGATGGGCAGGTCGTGGGCATTGTGACCAAGATCGACGTGATCGACTTTTTGGCAAACCGGCGCTAGAACCGTCTAACCACGAAGCCACAAAGGCCCGAAGGTTCTAAACAATCAGAGACCTTCGGGCCTTCGTGGCTTCGCGGTTTATCGGACGGGGTGTTAGAGCGGTTTGATTCCCAGGCCCATTTCGCCCAGTGCGTAGGCGATGCTGGCTTGCAGGTTCGAAAGGGTTGTGAGGCCACGCAGATCGACGCCAAGGTGCGTGATGGTTTGTGCGATCTCAGCGCCAATGCCACAGATCACGATACGCGAGCCGAGTAGATTGGCGGCGCGGGCGGTCATCAGCAGCAGGTTGGCGGTACTGGTGTCCATCATTGGCACACCGGTAATGTCGATAATGACAATCTCGGCCTGGTGCGTCGCGATGCCTTCGAGCAGATGCTCGTTGATCTCATTGGCCCGGCGGCTGTCGATTGTTCCAACTAGCGGCAGCACCAGAATGCCTGTGGCCACGGGAATAATCGGCGTCGAAAGCTCGCGTAGGGCATTGCGTAGCGCTTCTTCTGCCACCAGCCGGGTATCGACCGTGCTGCGTAGTGTTTGCTCGATCTGCACGCGCTGCTGTTCGGCAGTGGCGGCGTTCGCCGCAACCAAGCCCTTGATGATCTCGCCATAGGCTGTGGTCGTGTGTTTGAGCACGGTCGATCGTTCGATTGAGTCATCTAGTGAGGCTGCTAATGCAAGCGCAGCGGCCTGGGCATCAAGCAATGCTGAAAGGCTCAGGCCCTGCTCGCCAAGTGCTATGCCCAGACTATAAGCCTGGGGATTGTTTGGCTCGCTGGCCGTGAGTGTAGTGCCGATCGATTGGGCGATATCGTGGAGTTTCGCGTCAGCAATAATGGTATGATTGCTCGTAGCGCTTTGCCTCAGCGAATCTAGCGTGAGGCGAACAAGCGGCGCTTGGATTTCATTCAACATATTTCTCGACTCCGCAGCCTGGTAGACGGACGCACATAGGCATGCTTATTGTAACGACACGTTACACGGTTGCAATAGGCGGCAAGTCCCCTTGGGCGATAGGTATCAGATGACGAAAGATTCAGTGCTGCTGGTTGGCGCAGCCGACACTGGGCGCGCGCCGATCGCGGCCGCGTTGCTTGGCCGCCTGGTCGAGCGGCGCGGCCTGGACTGGCAGGTCAGCTCGGCAGGTGTGCTTGGCCACGATGGTGCGCCAGCGGAGGCCGAGGCGCGGGCGGCCATGCTCACATTCGGCCTGCACATTGATGCACACCGTGCTCGTTCGGTCGACGATGCGCTGACCGAGGCGGCGACACATATTATTGCGGTCGACAGCGGCACGGCCAGAGCGCTGCGTGTACGCTTTCCGCAGATTGCGGCGCGCATCAATGCGCTGGGCGATCTAGCCGGGCGCAGCCGCGATGTGCCTGACCCATTTCGCATGCAGGTTGGTGCCTGGATTGCCTACGCCCGCGAGCTGGAGGGGCTGCTGGAGCTGGCAATGGAGCGGTTGGCAGAGCCGGTTGTACAAGCTAAAAGCGAGCCTGGAGCGCAGCGAGGCCAGCCGCAGCCGCGTGCGCAAGTGGTGGCGCGCACCATTCAGCTGCTGGCGCTGTTGGTCGAGCTGCCAGAGGTGATCGTGTGGGCGGCCGCGCGGGCGCAGCTTGAGGCGGATATTGCCGCCGCCACACAGCCGAATGCTCCGCTGGATGCTGCCCCGGCATACGGCGGCCTGCTGCGGGCGGCACTCGCACTGTCAACCAGCCCACCAAGCGCTGGCCAGGCGGCGGCGCTACTGGCGGCCTTTCAGCGGCTGGAGCACCAGATTAGTAACGACGATCTGGTGTGGCTATCCACGCAAATCGGCGGTTGGGCTGCGCTGTGATTGCGTGGGTTCCGTCGGGGCGGCGTTGCTGCGAAGATAGCAATGAGCGCAGCGCGTCTACAGCGCGCGCATGACTACGAACTTCAGGTAGCGCCCTTCGGGGAAGGCTGGCGGCACGGGGTGGTCGAGCGGCTGGCCGACCTCGTGGATGATCTGGAGGCGGCGACCAGCCTGCGCACCCGCCGCCGCCAGTGTCTCCTTGAAGGCCTCCGACCCGACTTGGCTGGTGCAGCTCGCCGAGGCCAGCAGCCCGCCGGGGCGCAGGCAGCGCAGTGCGAGTGTGTTGAGGCGGGTGTAGGCCCGCACGGCGGCGAAGCGACTCTGCTTGTTTCTGGCGAAGCTGGGCGGATCGAGGATAACTAGGTCGAATTGGCGGCGCTGCTTGACATAGCTTTCGAGCAGCGTGAAGCAGTCCTCGGTGATGAAATTGTGGCGCGCGCCGTCCAGGCCGCTCAACGAGATATTGCTCGTGGCGCTGGCCTCCAGCCCTTTGCCGATATCGTTGCTGATTACGTGACGCGCGCCGCCGCGCAGGGCGTACAGCGAGAATGCGCCGGTGTAGGCGAAGCAGTTCAGCACGTCGCGTTCAGCGCTCACGCCCTCGATGTAGCGTCGGTTCTCGCGATGATCGAGAAACAGCCCAGTCTTCTGCCCACCGCGTAGATCGGCCTCGAAGCGCAGGCCGTGTTCTTCGATCACGAGATCATGTGGTGGCCCCGCACCCCAGAGAATGGATGTCTTGCTAATGGGCGGCGGCGGGGAAAACAGGTATGCTTGCGGCCCCTCGTTCGTCGTGGGCGGGGATCATATTTATTTCGGGAAAACGTTTATGAATGGCGGCG
>JACMIM010000050.1 GCA_014381165.1 Roseiflexaceae bacterium | reverse complement strand
GCGTAGCAGACGCCGGATGCATCCGGTGGCCGTGGTGGCTGTACGCCACACACCCTTGCTTGGTTGCCCGATTGACAAAGTGCCGCTGGGCCGCTACCCTATGCGCAGTTTGCGACCCACCCTACTGCCTATGGAGCACGCCGTGACTCACCTGCATTTTGCCACCACAACCCGCGGACTGCGCCGCGATCTTCCGCCCATGCGCTTGTTCGAGAAGGCCAAACGCTTTGGTATTTGGAACCCGAGCGACCTCGACTTCAGCCAGGATCAGGCCGATTGGGCGCGTATGCGTGGCGACGAGCGCGACCTCGTGCTGCGCCTGACCGCGCTATTCCAGGCCGGCGAGGAGGCCGTCACGCTCGACCTACTGCCGCTTATGCAGGTGATCGCATCCGAGGGCCGGATCGAGGAAGAGATGTTTCTAACCACCTTTCTGTGGGAAGAAGCCAAGCACACCGATTTCTTCAGCCGCTTTCTGACTGAGGTGGCCGATGTGCAAGGCAATCTCAGCCAGTATCATACCGCGAGCTACCGCGCACTATTTTACGAGGCGCTGCCGTGCGCCATGGGCCGCCTGCGCACGGATTCGTCGCCAGAAGCCCAGGCCGAGGCCTCGCTGACCTATAACATGATCGTCGAAGGCGTGCTAGCCGAAACTGGCTACCACGCATTCTTTAGCGCACTCGAACGCAACAACCTGCTACCCGGCACACGCGCTGGCATCCGTTTGCTGAAACAGGATGAATCGCGCCACATCGCGTATGGCGTCTACCTGCTCTCACGCCTGATCGCCGAGAACGACACACTGTGGGATCTAATCGAGGATCGCATGAATGAGCTTGTCCTACATGCCATGGGCGTGATCGACGAAGCCTTCCAGTGCTATGACGTGGTGCCTTTTGGCCTCAGCCACGACGAATTCTTGGGCTATGCCATGGGCCAGTTCCAAAAGCGCCTCGACCGGGTCGAGCGTGCGCGCGGTGCCTCGCTGGAGTCGGTGGCCGCCACGACCCAGGCCGCGATCGACGCCGACGACGCCTGAAGTCAACCTGACTACCCACGAAGCCACGAAAACTCGAAGCTTCTGAAAACTTCGCGGCTTCGTGGCTTCGTGGTTCATCGGGAATGTTGCTAGATTGTTGCAGTTCTGCCGCAACAATGCAGTTGCCCGCTGGCACTGTTCAATCTATAATAGCCTGTACGTAGCCGGAATTTCCAGCGCGCCTACAACGTTGAACTCGGCACTCCGCGGAGGACTGCATGCCGCTTATCAAAAAATCTGGAACGACGAAAAGCATTGGATCCGGTGGCCAACTGGTGAACAATGGCCCCGCAGCACTCACCGCCCCAGGCACCGCGATCGCCGGCACGGTTCAGCCGGTCGCAGCCGCACCGACCATGCAGCCAGGTGTGGTGCTGCAGGGCCGCTACCAGATCGAAGGCACGGTCGGTATTGGCGGCATGAGTGTGGTCTACCGTGGTCGCGACCTGCGCTTCCGCGATGTTGTGCGCGCCTGCGCGATCAAGGAAATGTACCAGAGCGCGCCCGACACCAACACGCGGCTGTTCAACCTCAAGAACTTCGAGCGTGAAGCTGGCTTACTCGCCACCGTTCAGCACGCAGCCATCCCCAAGGTCTACGATTTCTTCGAGGAAAATGGCCGCGTCTACCTGATTATGGAACTCGTTCCAGGGAAAGACCTGGAAACGGTGCTGGATGAGGCACACGGCCCGCTGTCCCAGGAGCGCGTGCTACGCTGGGCGGTCGAGGTGTGCGATGTGCTGAACTACCTGCACAGCCGCGAGCCAGATCCGATTGTGTTCCGCGACCTCAAGCCCTCCAATGCGATTGTTACGCCAGAGGATCGGCTGGTGCTGATTGACTTTGGCATCGCCCGGACGCTTGAGCGCACCGACCGCAAGGGCACCATGATCGGCACCGAGGGTTATTCGCCGCCCGAGCAGTATCGCGGTGTGGCCGAGCCACGCGGCGATGTGTATGCGCTTGGCGCGACCCTGCACCACCTGCTGACCAACACCGACCCGCGCCTCCAGACGCCCTTTACCTTTCACGAGCGGCCAATTTGCCAACTGAACCCAGCTGTCTCGCCTGCGTTCGAGGCAGTCATCAACCGCGCGCTAGAATATGAGGCGGCGCAGCGCTGGGAGAGCGCGGAGGCGATGAAGCAGGCCCTGCTGGATGTGATGGGCGACACGCCAGGCAGTACGGCAAGAAGCCCACAGACAGTCGCCACCAAGGCGGCCCCCGTGCGCGCGCAGGTAGGCAACACCGAAGTCATCTGGAAGTTCAAGGCCGAGGACGAAGTGCGATCATCGCCCTGCGTTGGCAATGGCATGGTATATGTCGGCAGTTATGACACAAACCTGTATGCACTTGATGCCAAGCGCGGCGAGTTTCGCTGGAAATATGCGACCGAGGGCGGCATCTCGTCGTCACCGGCGCTTTGGCAAGATCTTGTCATCGTCGGCTCCGAGGACGGCGTGGTCTATGCCCTGGACGCACGCCGTGGCGGCCAGCGCTGGACGCTGCGCACCGGCAAGGCCGTGCGCTCGTCGCCCAAGCTCGAAGACCGCGTGATTCTGGTCGGCTCGGACGATCAGCATCTCTACGCGATCGACGGCTTGCGCGGCACGCAGATGTGGCAGTACCGCACATGGATGCCAATCCGCTCCTCGGCCTGCGTGAGCGAGCACGGCGTGTTTGTCGGTGGCAACGATGGCCATATCTACTGCCTGGATCTGCGTAATGGCGCGTTGAAGTGGAAGCAGAAGACCCAACAGCCAATTATCTCGACGCCAACTTACACCAATGGGCTAGTGATCGTCGGCTCGATGGATCAGAACATCTACGCGCTCGATGGCGAAGGCGGCTGGCAAGCCTGGAAGGTGCGAACTGGCCATTATGTCAACGCTTCGCCATGTGTCGACGGTACGCGCGTGTATATCGGCAGCGTCGACGGCATCATGTATGCGATCGAAACCAGAAACGGTCGTGTCGCCTGGAAATTCGACACCGGCAGCCAGATTACATCGTCGGCGTGTGTCGAGGGCGGGCGCGTGTATGTCGGCGCAGTCGATGCCCATGTGTACTGCCTGGATGCTGGCAGCGGCGCACTGCTTTGGAAGCACGCCACCGACGGCGCGGTCGTTTCCTCGCCCACAGTAAGCGAGGGCATTGTGTATGTCGGCTCGAATGATCACCACCTGTATGCGCTGAAGGCCTAGTATCATATGTTCTACAGCGACGACGAACCAATCTCGACGCCCGAGCCGCAAAAGCTCCCAGCCGCTCCGCAAGCGGTGCCAGCTGATGATGCCGCGACGGATTCATCGCAGAATCAAGAAGGCTGGTGGCAGCAAGGTTCGGGCGATTCTGCTGGTGTGATCACAAGCCCGCTGCCGCAAATACCCACCCCAGAGCATCAGCCAGTGGTGCGCAACGCAGCAGCGCTAACCCCCTCCGAGCGCGGCATGGCATTTGCCGCATTGCGTGACATCGGCCAGCTGCGCAGTGTCAACCAGGATAGTGTGCTCGCCATGGTTGCCACGGTACCACGGGCCGGCGGCGATGTGCCGCTTGGCCTGTTCGTCGTCGCCGATGGCATGGGCGGCCACGAGGGCGGCGAAATCGCCAGCCGGATCGCCATCAGCACGGTCGCGCGCGAGGTTCTGCGTAACCTGATTTTGCCCTCGCTCGATGATACGCTTGGCGAATCACTCCAGCAGATTGTGACCACGGCCGTGCAGGAGGCCAACCGCGCGATCTGGACGGCCGCCCAGGCTGCTGGAAGCGACATGGGTACGACCTGTACGGCGGCTATCCTGATCGGCCACACGGTCTATCTTGGCCACGTCGGCGATTCGCGCGCCTACCTGGTTGACGCGGGTGGCCTGCGCCCCTTGACCACCGATCATTCGGCGGTGGGGCGGCTGATTGAGCTTGGCCAGCTCGCGCCCTCGGAAGCGCGTGAGCACCCGCAGCGCTCGCAGCTGTACCGCACCGTTGGCCAACTCGCCGAAATAGCGGTCGACTACGAATATCATCAGGTTGGCAGCGCCACACATCTCCTGCTGTGCAGCGATGGGCTGTGGGGAATGATCGACGAAGCCGAGATGCTCGAAGCCGTGCGCGGCTACACCTGGCCGCAGGATATCTGCCAATCGCTGATCGATCGAGCCAATGCCGCTGGCGGCGACGACAATATTTCGGCAGTCGTGGTCGCGCTGCCCTAAGCGAGCGCATTCTGAAGAAGCGGAGCGAGTATGGCCCCTCAAATTCGGCTACAGCGCACCCTCAGCCGTGCAGTGGTTGCCGCCAGCGAAGAACCACAGCTGGTGTATGTGCTGCTCGAGGCTGCGCCTGAGGGATTACCAAGCCACACGCCAAAGCTGCCGCTGAATCTGTGCCTGCTGGTCGATCGCAGCTCGTCGATGCGCGGCGAACGGCTCCAGTATGTCAAGGAGGCGGTCGGGCGCATCATCGATCAGCTCGGTCAGGATGACTTCTTCTCGCTGGTTACCTTTAACGACCGGGCCGAGGTGGTGGTGCCCGCCCAGCGCGTGGCGCAAAAGGCCGATTTGAAGCGAACCGTGAACGGCATCGAGGCGGCTGGCGGAACCGAAATGGCAATGGGCATGGCGCTCGCCATTCAGGAAGTGCAGCGCAGCCTGCTGCCGCGTGGCATCAGCCGAATCATGCTGCTGACCGACGGCCGCACCTATGGCGATGAAGCGCGCTGTGTCGAGATCGCTCGGCGCGCCCAAGATCGCAACATTGGCATTTCCGCGCTCGGCATCGGCCTGGAGTGGAATGAGGATTTGCTGGAAACCATGACGGCGCGTGAGAACAGCCGCGCCCAGTATATTACCTCGGCAAATGAAATAGCAAAGGTTTTCAGCGACGAACTCCAGCGCATGCACTCGGTGTTCGCCCAGCGCGTGGCCGTGAGCGCAACCCTGCGGCCAGGCGGCATGCTGCGCTCACTCGACCGGGTGCGGCCGTTCATTGCACAGGTGCCAGCGATCGAGGAGGCTGAACGGCACTGGACAGCTAGCCTTGGCGATTGGCCTGACAGCGATATTCACGCCCTGATGTTCGAGATCGTCGCGCCACCGCTTGAAGTGGGCGACCAGCCGCTCGCCAAGATCGCACTACGCTACGATCTGCCCAGCGCTAGCCTGCGCAACCAAGTGGTCGAGGAGATCATCCGGGTTCAGGTGCGCCCGCCTGCCGAGGTCGGCTATGAGGTCGAGCCAAACGTGAAGCACTGGCTAGAGCGTCTCGTGGCCTACCGGCTCCAGTCGACCGCCTGGCAGGACGTGGAAGCTGGGCGGATCGAGGAAGCCAGCCAGCGGCTGCAAATGGCTGGAACGCGGCTATTCGAGGCAGGCGAACGCGAGCTAGCCCGCACAGTACAAGAGGAAGCCACCAGGCTGCTGCGCTCTGGCACAGCCTCGGACGAGGGCCGTAAGCGTATCCGCTTCGGCACGCGTGGGCTGATCAGCTCGAACGGCGAAGGCCCGGCGAGCGAATGAACTTTGCCTGAGTCCGAAGGGCGACTATGCTGCGCTGTCCAAATTGCCAATCAGGCCAGATCGATGGAACTGTGTTCTGCACTGTCTGCGGGGCAAGCTTGGCCGCGCCGGTCAGACGCCAGTCGACCACGCTGTTCAAAAAGGGGCTGCGGCCCGAGGCCACGGAACCGGTCGCTATGGCCGATGCCGCGCCGCCCGTTGCGCCCAGCGAGGCGCGGCTAGCACTGTATGTGTTGCCCAGCGGACGCCAGATGCGCCTGAAACTACAGGAGGAACTGCTGATTGGGCGGCGCGACAGCGGGCGCGGGATTACGCCAGATGTCGACCTGAGCGATGACGGCGGCTTCAACGCTGGTGTCTCGCGCCGGCACGCGATTATCAGCTGGGACGAGGGCGACCTGTTTGTCGAAGATTTGGGCAGCCCAAATGGTACCTTTGTCAACGAACAACGTATTAAGCCCCAGCAGCGCGCACCGCTGCGTAATGGCGATACGTTGCGCTGTGGCATGCTGACACTGCGCGTCGAACTGAGTCCGTAAGTTGTTGGCGACGAAGCCGCTCATAAGAAGATCGAAGGATAGACCTCATGGCGAAAACAGTGGTGCTGCATATTGTTGGCGAGGATCCAGTGCTGGCCGAGATCGACTATGAGCCGCAGCCGACCGATCAGTTCCTACGCGTCTCGAATTTGCGCAAGCGCGATGGCAAGGACGTGGCGTACCTAACCGCTGGCGTACAAAGCGTGATCTACCCCTGGCACCGCATCACCTTTCTGGAAATGATGCCCAGCGCCGAGGAGCGCAGCTCGGTGGTCGACTTCTTCCGCACGTAGCAGTCTCTCCCCCAACAAAACATCATATATAGTCAGGTCTTTCGCTTAAAGTGTCTTTTTCGCCTGCGGCGGGCAAGGAATTGTTTTTTCTTAGCAGTTTTTTGCGCTGGGGCGCAAAAAAACTGCTAAGAAAAGACTAGATTTTGGTAGCAAGCGAAAGTCATGATAGTAAAAAGCAAAGATATTGATCCGCTCCTGCACTCTCACCCCAGCCCTCTCCCGGTGGGAGAGGGGCAAGGGGTGAGGGGATCGATAACTCTGCCCACTTTATGATTTCAGGTTTGGGTGGCAAAGCTGCCCAGAAATGAAGAAATAATAGTTTCCCCAGGCCGGCGGCCGCTGCACCCCGACGCAGAGAATCAAGCGCCAGGGGGTATTTCGTTGTGCCCTGACGCTTGACTTTCTCCCAGAAAACAGGTACCGTACCAACGTCTCACTTGTAGAAACTACTACCTAAGGAACTTGGCAACTGCTAATCCTCACAGCAGGGTTGTGCATTCCATCCTCATCCACACTTCTCGGTGGGACAAAATCGTGCTTCCTGAACTAGATCGGAAGGTAGATGATTAAAGGACACAGATTCACCCGCGCCACCAACGCTGCGATCTGCGCTAGCATCGCTGTGCTGTTCGCCGCCTGCGGCAGTACACCCACGGCCCCAGTTGCGGTTGAACCGACAGCGGCGGCCATCGCGCCAACAGCCGCGCCTGCGCCTGAGGGCACCAAGACAGTACTACGGGTTGGCACTGGCGACAGCGGCGAAGGTCTGACACCACACCTGGCGATTATCGAGCAATTCGAGAAGGATAACCCTGACATCCAGGTGCAGCTCGAACCAGTCGGTAGTGGCGATTACTATGCGCGTATTCTGACCCAAATCGCCGGCGGCAACCCACCGGACATCCTTCAGATTGGCGACGACGCGGTGCCGCAGTTCGTTCAGAAGGGCGCGTTCGCTGAACTAGAGCCGTTTATCACCAGCGCAACCTACCCGCTCGATTCGAATATCTACCTGCCAGGCGTGTTCGAGCCGGGCAAGTGGCAGGGCAAGCAGTACCTGCTGCCAAAGGACTTCTCGCCGCTGGCAATCTACTACAATAAGAAGCTATTTGATCAATACGATGTGCCATACCCGAACGATGGCTGGACGTGGGATGACTTCCTGGCCACGACACAGGCGCTCACCAAGGACACAACCGGCGACGGCAAGCCCGATGTTTGGGGCGTGCAGCTGCCTGGCCCGTGGACGAGTGGGTTCGAGTACTGGGTTGCCGCAGCCGGCGGGCGGTTGGTTAGCGAGGATGGCACACAATTCGAGGGCTTCATGAATTCGCCGGAGACCACCAAGGCGGTGCAGTTCTACGCCGATCTGTACAATACGTATAAGGTTGCCCCGCTGCCCGCCGACATGAACGCATTCGGTGGCGGCAACAGCGAGTTCGACAGCGGGACTGCGGCGATGCGCATCTTTGGCCGCTGGCCGCAGTCCGGCATCAAGGAAAACCCCAATATCGACCTGGGCGTCGTTGGCCCGCCGGTCGGAGCCAAGCGGGCCAATGTGCTGTTCTGGGGCGGTTTCGGTATCTCGGCGCTCAGCCCGCACAAGGAGGAGGCCTGGCGCTTTCTGCGCTACTATGTCGGCGAGCAGGGCGCACAGGTCTGGAAGGACTGGGCGCTGCCGACCGTCAAATCGGTAGCCGACACTTCAGGCCAAAGCAATGACCCGATCGAGGGAGTTTGGATCGGCGAGCTGAACTACCTGGCCCCACGCGCCTATGTTTCGACACCATCCTGGGGTGCGACCGCCGACCCGGCGCTGCGCAAAGTCCTTGAACAGGCCATCCTCGATCCCGAGACCGACATTGCTGCAGCACTACAGACGGCTGCAACCGACGCGCAGAAGGCGCTCGAAGACCAAGAATAATCAGGGGGGATGGGGCGACCGCGCGACAGCGTGCTGGGCGAGTTAGCCGCCCAGCACGCTGTCGCTTTGTTGCCGTGCCCCCATACCTACCATGCGATCGCGACGCGAAACACTCACGTTCTATCTGTGCATCTCGCCCTGGCTGGTCGGGTTGCTGCTATTCGTGCTGGGGCCGATGACTGCCTCGCTCGGCATTAGCTTCACGCGCTGGGATCTGCTCAGCCCAGCGCGCTTTGTTGGGCTGCGCAACTACCAGCGGCTGGCCGAAGACCCGCTGTTCTGGCAGGCGCTGCGGGTGACGGCATTCTACACGCTGCTGTATGTGCCGACCGAACTCGTCGGTGGGCTGGGGCTAGCACTCTTGATGAACCAGCGCGTGCCAGGCATCGCCCTGTTCCGCACGATCTTCTACCTGCCATCGGTGCTATCCGGTGTGGCGTTTGTGGTGGTCTGGACGTGGATTTTCCACCCAGAGGCTGGGCTGCTGAACGCTGGGCTGGCGCTGCTTGGTATTACCGGGCCACGCTGGCTGGCCGACCCGCGCACGGCGCTGTACGCGCTCTGGATCATGAGTATCTGGGGGCTTGGTCGTGCAGCGGTCATCTATTTGGCTGGGCTGAAGAACCTCCCACGACAGCTCCACGAGGCTGCCACGATCGATGGCGCAAACGCTTGGCAAGCCTTTCGCCATGTGACCATCCCGCTGCTCACGCCGACGATCTTCTTCAACCTGCTGTTGAGCGTGATCGCCACGTTCCAGGTCTTTACGAGCGCGTTTATCGCCACTAACGGCGGCCCGCTTGATTCTACGCTGTTCTTTGTGCTGTATCTGTACCGCCAAGCATTCGAGCGTTTCAGCATGGGCTATGCCGCAGCGCTGGCCTGGGTACTGTTTATAGTAATTCTCGCACTGACACTGTTGGTGGTGCGCTCGGCGGATCGCTGGGTGTACTACGAAGGAGCGCGCATTTGACCCGCATACCTCAGGTGCCACGCAGCCCTGCTGGCCAGGTTGGGCGCGCTGCAAGCTTGGCAGCGCTGGTAGCTGTCGCCGCGCTGTTTCTCATCCCGCTACTGTGGATGCTCTCGTCGTCGCTTAAACCGAACTATCAGATATTCGCCGTGCCGCCGCAACTGCTGCCCCGCCCGCCGCGTTGGGAGAACTACCGCGAGGCGCTGACATTTCTACCATTTGGCCGCTATGCGCTCAACACGCTGCTGATCAGCGCCATCGTGATCGTTGGCCATCTGCTGTCATGCACGGTGGTCGCCTATGCCTTCGCGCGGCTGCGTGCGCCCGGACGCGATACGCTGTTTCTGGTGGTGCTGGCAACCATGATGCTGCCCTATCCAGTGACGATGGTGCCGCTGTATGTGCTCTTTCGCACGCTTGGCTGGGTCAATACGATTCTGCCGCTGGCCGTGCCAGCCTTTTTCGGCAGCCCATTCTATATTTTCCTGCTACGCCAGTTTTTTCTGGGCGTCCCGCCCGAATTAGAGGACGCGGCGCGCATCGATGGTGCCGGCACAGCACGGATCATCTGGCATGTGATTCTGCCGCTCTCGCTGCCCGCACTGGCAACCGTAGCGATCTTTACGTTCCAGGCAACCTGGAACGACTTCCTGCCACCACTGATCTACCTGCAAAATCCGCAGAGCTACACAATCACACTGGGGCTACAGTTCTTCCGCAGCAGCTACACCACAAACTGGGCCTACCTGATGGCCGCCTCGCTGGTGACCATGCTGCCAGTTATCGCGGTCTTTATCGCGGCGCAACGGCTGTTTATCGAGGGGATTTCGCTGACTGGCCTGAAGGGCTAGGGGCTAGGGGCTGGGAGAATCCTAGTGGGCGAACACGAGGTTCGCTCCTACACTTACAGCACGCTGCGGGCGAACACGAGGTTCGCCCCTACAGCTCCAGCGATGGATGCGCCGCGTAGCGCCGCGTAGGGGCGAACCTCGTGTTCGCCCGGCCTCCAGCGGTCGTCAGAGGACGCAAAACGCTCGGCGAAAGTTTCCAATCGGTTCGTGCTCACGATGCGACTCACAAGAAGACATCGCCGATGGCGTCATCAGGCGGCGCGGCGAGTTTGCACGGCATTCGCCAGGTTGCGTAGCACGGCGAGAGTCGTGTCCCAGTCCATGCAACTATCGGTGATACTTTGGCCGTAGACCAGGCTGCCTTTATCGCGCAAGTCCTGCCGACCCTCGACCAGAAAGCTTTCCAGCATCACGCCGACGATACCCTGCTCGCCGGCCGCCACCTGCTCGGCGATCTCGCCGGCCACCACAACCTGGCGGTGGTGATCTTTGCGGCTGTTGTCGTGGCTGGCGTCGATCAGCACGCGGGCTGGCAGATCGGCGGCGCGCAGGCCAGCCAACGTGCGCTGAACGTTCTCGGCATCGTAGTTCGGCGCAGTGCGGCCGCCACGCAGCACCACATGGCAATCGGGGTTGCTGCGGGTCGTGACGATCGCAGCCAAGCCCTGCTCGGTGACGCTGAGGAAGCTGTGCGATGCGCCCGCCGCGCGGATGGCGTCGATTGCCAGCTGAACACTGCCGCCAGTGCCATTCTTGAAGCCCACCGGCATGGACAGGCCCGAAGCTAAGTTGCGATGCACCTGGCTTTCGGTGGTGCGCGCGCCAATCGCGGCCCAGGCCACCAGATCGGCAAAGAACTGCGGCGAGATCGGGTCGAGGAACTCGCAGCCGACCGGCAGGCCAAGGTCGATCACGTCGAGCAGCAAGCGGCGGGCCAGACGCAGGCCATCGTTCACCGCAAAGCTGCCATCGAGATGCGGATCATTGATCAGGCCACGCCAGCCAACCGTGGTGCGCGGCTTTTCGAAGTAGGTTCGCATAACCAGGCGCAGATCGCGCTCAACCTCGCGGGCGATCAGGCTCAGACCCTGGGCATACTCGCGGGCGGCGGCGGTATCGTGAATGGAGCATGGGCCGACCACCACGATCAGGCGGTCGTCGTGCCCATCAAGAATTGCAACGATCTCATCGCGGTGCTGGTTGACCAGCTGTGCGCCAGCCAGTGGCAGCGGCAACTCCTCCATCAGGATGGTCGGCGGGAGCAGCGGGCGGTAGCCGGCGATGCGCAGATCGCGGGTGGCGGGGCGGGCAGGCAAACCAGGATCAGGCGTATTAGTCGACATCACGATACCTTCGATTTTCGGGTATATGGGCTGGAATCGCCATACTGTAGCGGAGCTTGGCCAAACCGTCAAACCAGGAGCTGATCAGTATTCAGCATTCAAGATTGGTTCTTTGCGCGCAGCTGGCGACATGAAACCTTTCCAAAGCATCGCGCGTAAGCACTAGAAGCCACTGCTTGGACATAGAAGGCAGCATCAGATGACAACACTCGTGGCGCT
>JACMIM010000433.1 GCA_014381165.1 Roseiflexaceae bacterium | reverse complement strand
CTGCTGGCAGCCGTCGGAAGCGCACGAACTTGCGGCACACGACGACGCGAAAAAGTCGCGCCGAGGTTGGGGACGCGCCAGCGGCGTCGGTTGCACGCGATGTTGGGCCGCACCGCCTATTCGGTAAAAGGTCAGGGCCTTCGATTGTGCACGAAAATGGGAGCGTCAGATGCCGTTTCAGCTCATGGAGAAAGCGCAATGAGGCTGGGGGTTGGTTCGCCTGCCCAAGCGGCGCGTACCGCCTCGGTGAGGAAGGCGAACAGGCTCAGCCCCTGTTGGCTACAGGTAGCGCGCACGCTCAGCAGCCGCTCGACAAAGCGGCAGCCGTCGTCGCTGCGTGAGCCGAACGACCCCTTGCGCCAGAGCACGGCGTGACGCAGGGCCCGCTCAGCGGCATTATTGGTTGGCTCAATACCTTCGCTGCCACAAAAGGCGAAGAGGGAACCCCAGCGACGGAGCAGCTTCCGGCTGAAGCCCGCAATCTGGGTGTGGGGGCTGGTGGTGCCCGTTTCGAGCAGGTCGCGCAGACCGTAGCGCACGGGGAGGAGGGCCTGCTGCAGCCCTACGCGGTCAAGCCATCCTCCTCTATAGAGGTGCCAGGCGAAAAAGAGCGTATCGCTCTGGGCCAGCACCGCCCGCGCCCATCCCGTCTCCGCGCCATAGCGCTCGTCCAACGCGCGCACATTCCGCACCAGATGCGCCCAGCAGACTTGGCGCTGGCGATCGGGCAACAGGTCGTAGGTTGCCAGCCGGTCGGACATCACCAGTCCGCGATAGGTTGCCCCCAGCAACGCTTTGAGGCCTTCCTGCCTGCGGCTGAGATGGAGGCGGAAGCAGGTGGCCGTCTCCGCTACGGCCGTCCATAACCAGCCCCGTTTGGCAGGCATCGGCCAGCTGGTCTCGTCAACATTGACCTGTGGGGCGGCCTGCACCGCCTGCTGAATGGTCGCATCGATGGGGCAAGCACCACGCTTGCGCGTTGGCAGGTCGTGACCACACAGCCGGGGCTGACGGGCAACTGACAGACCTGGGCTAAAAAGTCGACCGGCTCATCGAGGCTGAGCCGATAGTCGCCGCGCAAGAGCGCCATCAGGGCGGTGGCGCGGGGGCCAAACGCGCCCGGCGGTGCGTCGGCAGGCAGGGTCGCGGTCACCACCTGGCGGCAGGCGGGACAGCAGCAGGTATGCTGGCGGTACTCAGTGATGCGGGGCTGGATGGCCGGCAGGTCCCAGACTTGGGTGCGGCGCGGGTCGCCAATCGTGGCCGCATCAGGCGCAAACAGGGTCTGACAGTGGGGGCAGGCGGTAGGCAGGAGCTCAATGGGTTCATCCACCTTTTCCGGTGGCACGAGCGGACGCTGGTGTCCCGCGTGTCCTGGTTGGCCGCCGGCGTTTCGACCGCGCGGCACCTTTGGCGGTTTAGGGGGGGCCGAGGGCGGGTCAGACGAGGGCGGCTTGGAAGAGTTCCGTGAAGTCTGACCAATCTTTGCCTGGAGGTCACGAACTTGGGCCTGCAGGTCGGCGATCTGGCCGCTCTGCACACGCACGATATCGAGCAGGCTGCGCACGGCCAAGCGCACCGACTCGGGCGTACGCGCCCAGTCTTCTGGTGGAACACCCAACAGGTTCAGCGGCTCCTCATCCATACACAAAATCGTGCCAGAGAACCATCCGCTTGTCAACCCCCTGACCTTTTACCGTGGCCCGTTGCAGGCACGCCCGAACCGGGCAGTTGGTCGGATCTGCCGGTCGATCCGATCTACCAGCAGATCGGATCGACTTCGTATATCAATCGTAACCGATCGCGTAGTAAGCGCATTTTGACGCCGTATGATACACTTGAAGGAAGATTCTTACGCGGACAAGCTGAAGTGCCATTTCATCCATTTACTCGTTCGGCGAATACCCTTCAAGCTTGATTGTAGACGAAATGCATAGCAGATCGCCAAAGCGTGTCATTGTCGGATTGTGCTATACTTCGGCGCACGAGATAATGGAGTTCGATACGTGGATACTGTTCCATATGAGCAACTACGCCCGCCAGCAGCGCTTTCTGATGCGATTGAGTGCTTTTGGCGCTTGTTGCTGCCAAGCGTGGTAGCTCCTGACGAGATTATCTCGGCTGAACATCGGGCTGAGATTTTGTTTCAGTTTGCAGGACACTCACAAATCCTTCCTCAGGCATCAGAGCGGCCCTTTGAGTGTGCCTCGAGTTGGTTAATGCGCCCTTTTGCACAGGCGCTGCATGTGCGGCAGGTTGGTGTGAGTAGTTCGGCCATGATTGGTGTTCGCTTTACACCTGGGGGGTGGGCGGCATTCCAGCATACCGACACGACGGACAAACAAGCATATTCTTTCATGCCCCTCAACGATTTCTACCCGCCCCATGCTGTCCGCCAGCTTGAAGCACAACTCTATCACGAACTGCACACGCCACAATGGGCCTATCCCCTCGTGACGTTTTTCCTTGGCCGTAAAGTCGAGCAATTGTACTTTGAGCGGATCGTCTATGCGACAGCGCAGTTGCAGCACCGCCTGATCAGCGTTTCGGCACTTGCAGACGAGGTCAACCTGAGTGAACGGCAGTTCGGGCGCGTTTTCCGACAGCAGGTTGGGCTGTCGCCAAAGCAATATGCACGCATTGGACGCGCGAATCGTGTTTTAAGTACATCGGCGCTTGATGTGTCTACAATGACCCTCGAGCAATTAGCGCTACGGTACGGCTACCATGATGCGCCGCATCTAGTTCACGAGTTCCAGACGTTGGTTGGTATGTCGCCGCTTGCATACTTTACTGGCTCCTATGATCTGATTGACCAGAAGTTTCGCAAACATGACCAATTTTTACAATGAGAGTCGGATATGATGAACACGTGATCAGCTAGCTAGCAGCAGAAAGGAACGTGTGCGTGAATATCCAACATCTCGATCTTATTGGTATGCCGGTGACCAATCAGCAAGTATCGCTTGAGTTCTACACCACCATGCTCGGGTTTGAGGTACGCACCAACATGGAACACTTCGAAAGCGACGATCCACATGTTCGCTGGATCGAACTCGTTCCACCCGGTGCATCAACCGCAATTGTGCTCGCACCTTGGGAGAACGCCAACAGCCGTGGCACTATCGTTCTGGTTACGACCGACATTGAAGCGGATTATGCCGAATTGACGGCAAAGGGTCTCAACTTGCCGCCCTTGGACCATCAGCCGTGGGGTATTTCGACGCTGATTACCGATCCTGATGGTAACAAGCTCCTGCTCCAGCAGAACAGTGCGATGTCAGGCGCGTAATTTAAGGACCCAGTGGGGGCTACGAATGCACGCTTAACGCAGTACGTGCGCGTCCATACCGCTTGTTCACGTCGGCGGCTTCCACCACCACCGTTGTAATACCGAGCGAAGCCGCCGACTACACGGCTATACAACTGGCCGCCGAACAACGCATTCCAGCCGACCGCCCCTTCAGGCGCTCAAGATCGGGCCGTTTTTGCTGAGCGCTTCCCACTCTACTAGAGTTGTACTCAGCGGGCGGCGGCTGAATGCTGGCCGTTGGGCGGTTCCATTCACGGCGCATCGGCTTTTCTTCTGCGGCACCCGAACCTGCGCCACTATCTAGAGCAACCGCGTCCTGGCCGCTTCAGGCCCGGTCGCCGCGTCAAAAACGACGTTCGCGTACCACAAACGGCAAAGTGATGCTGCCGAGGCGGATTGATGCCGCACCACCGAGCCGCCAGCGCTTCGTATGCGCCGATTAAAGCAGGCGGGTGCTCACGGGGCGGATTGATGCCGCACACCGCGCCATTAGCGCCTTATATATGCCGACTATGGCAGGCGCGTGCCTCGCACGTCAGGTTCCTGCCGCACCAGCGCGCCAGAAACGTGGGTATGTAACAGAAACGTAGGCGTGTGCCGCCAAGTCGAACTGATACCGCATCAGCGTGCCAAAAAACGCAGGTATGTACCAGAAACGCAGGCGTATGCCACCAAGCCGAATTCAGGCCGCATCAGCGTGCCAAAAACCTGCGTATGCGACCGTAACGCAGGCGAGTGCCCACGAGGCAGACTCAAGCCGGACGAGCGCGCCAATCACGGCAGGAAGCACGATCACGTCAGTATATTCCGCACCCCAATGCGGTAAAACCCTACCCAAACCGCCCAACATGGCGTGCAACCGACGCTGCTGGCGCAGCCCTCAACCTCGGCGCGACTTTTTCTCGCCGTTCTGTGCCG
>JACMIM010000432.1 GCA_014381165.1 Roseiflexaceae bacterium | reverse complement strand
GCGCTGCTGGTGGATTACCTGACGCGCAACAACGCCTTGACTTTGGATGCGGCGGTCAAATTGCGCCAAACCGACGTACAAACAAATGGCGCAAACACCGGTATCGAGCTGAGTAGTGAGCATGTCGCCGTGCCGCTTGGCTCGCTGCAAGCCGGGCATCTGATCGTTACAGCGGGAGCTGAACATCTCACCATCAATGGCGACGCCGCCCAAGCCGAGCTGTTCCGTGCGCACTTTGGCACGCTTGCGCCGAGTGTGTTTGTAGATCAGGGGTTAGTAAAAATCTATTACCGCCACGCACTGCTGAACTGGAACGCAGGCACAGCTGATGTGACGCTCCACGGCGGCATTCCGTGGCGGCTCGACGTGGTGAGCAGCGGCGCGGCCTGCATCGCGGATTTGCGCTCGGTGCCGTTGAGCTCACTCGATGTGAACGGCAAGGCCAGCAACATCGAGATAACGCTGCCGCGCCCAACTGCAGGTGTGTCGTTTCGCATCGCCGGTAACGCGAGCCATATCATCGTGCGCCGCGCCACTGGCAGCGCCATGCAAGTGCGCCTGGGCCGTGGCGCATCGAACCTGATCATCGATGGGCAGGATTTTAGTGCGGTGGGCAGCAAACCCTACTCCACCGCGAACTATGCAGATACGCCCCAGCGCTATGATATTGATGTGACGGCTCGCCACACCACGGTGACGATTGAGACGTATAATTAGCTCATCTTACGCAAAACTCCTCCTTTGCGTATGGTAAGTACATTCGTTTCTGGAGTAACAATGACTGAACTTCACACGCTTACGATTGCCGAGGCGCGCGCGCTGCTCGATAGTGGCGAGATAACCTCCGAGGCGCTGACAGAATCTTGCTTCGAGCGAATCGCCGCCGTCGAGAACCAGGTGCGGGCGTTTCTGGACATCACCGAGGAGCTGGCGCTTGAGCAGGCCCGCCAGGCCGATCTTGAGCGGCAGTCGGGTGGGGCGCGCTCGGCGCTGCATGGCATCCCACTGGCGATCAAGGACGTGATCTCGACCAAGGGCGTCACCACCACCTGCGGCTCGAAGATGCTGGAGAACTACGTCCCACCCTTCGACGCGACGGCTATGGCGCGGCTCAATGCCGCCGGTGCAGTCATGCTCGGCAAGCTGAACTGCGACGAGTTCGCGATGGGGTCTTCAACCGAGAACAGCGCCTTCTTCGCCACCCACAATCCCTGGGACACCGCTCGCGTGCCGGGCGGCTCGTCTGGCGGCTCGGCGGCGGCGGTGGCGGCAATGGAAGCACTGGGTGCGCTGGGTTCCGACACGGGCGGCAGCGTGCGCCAGCCCGCCGCGCTGTGCGGCGTCACCGGCCTGAAGCCAACCTATGGGCGGGTGTCGCGCTATGGGCTGGTTGCGTTCGGCTCCTCACTCGATCAGATCGGCCCGCTGGCCTGGACGGCCCGCGACTGCGCGATCATCCTTGGCGCGATCGCCGGCCACGACCCGCTTGATGCAACCAGCGCGCCCGAGCCGGTGCCAGACTATCTGGCCGCGCTCGATGGCAACCTGGCCGGATTACGTATCGGCGTGCCGCGTGAGTACTTTGTCGAAGGCATGCAACCTGGCGTCGAGGCAACCGTGCGCGCGGCGATCGCGGCGCTGAAGGATCAGGGTGCGCAGATCGTCGAAATTTCGCTGCCGCACACGCGCTATGCGCTGCCGGTCTACTACATCATCGCCCCGGCGGAGGCTAGCGCCAACCTGGCGCGTTTCGATGGCGTGCGGTATGGGGTGCAGAGCGAGGGCGACGATTATTGGCAGACGCTGGCCAACACGCGCGGCCAGAACTTCGGCCCGGAGGTACGGCGGCGGATCATGCTTGGCACCTACGCGCTCTCGGCAGGCTACTACGATGCCTACTACAAGCGCGCCCAGCAAGTGCGCACGCTGATCCGGCGCGATTTCCAGCAAGCTTTTGCTGAAGTCGACCTGATCGCCGCGCCGACCGCGCCCTCGGTAGCCTTCAAAATCGGCGAGCACAACGATGATCCGCTGGCCATGTATTTAGAGGATGTCTGCACGCTGCCGGCCAGCATCGCGGGCGTGCCGGGGCTGGTGGTACCGTGCGGCTTCAGCGAACACATGCCGGTGGGCCTGCAGCTGATCGGCAGGCCATTCGATGAGGCCACGCTGCTGCGTGCTGGCGACGCCTTCCAGCACGCGACCGACTGGCATAAGCGCCGACCAGCCCTGTGACAAGATGACAAGATGACAAGGTGACAAGATGACAAGATAACGATATGACGAGATGATTGGCAAGACTCTTGCTTCCCTCTTGCCACTTTACGCTCAATCGGGGTTCCAATTTATTCACCAGAAAGCGATTTAGATTCAAATCGCTGGCATTTCTCGCCTAACATTGACAGAGCAGTAAGGCAAGTTAAAGCCGCTTTACTGCTGCCAACCTGCTAAAAAGCAGGCAAATTACTTGTCCGCAAGCCGATTTCTACACGGAGTCAAGTAAAACGAACTCCGAATGAGGGTAAGATGACAAGATGACGAGATGACTGGCAAGACTCTTGCTTCCCTCTTGTCATCTTGTCATTTCGTCACCTTGTCACCTTGTCACATCGGAGGCGCTATGGAGAGTCGTGCGAAGCTGATGGGCCATGCCATCCACCCGCTGCTGGTCATGTTCCCGGCGGCGCTGCTGCTTTCGGCTGTGGTGTTCGACCTGCTGCGGCTGTTGACTGGCACCAAGAAGTGGAGTGAACTGGCCTACTGGAACACGGTCGGCGGGATTGGCGGGGGGGCGATCGCCGCCGTGCCGGGGCTGATCGACTGGTGGCACCTGCCCGACGAAAGCCGGGCCAAGCGGGTCGGCCTGATCCACGCGATCGCAAACTTCAGCGGCATGGCGCTGTTCGTGGCCAGCCTGCTGCTGCGCCGCAGCGACAAAGCCGAGCCGACGGCTGCGGCGCTTGGCTGTGCAATCGCTGGCGCGTCGGCGATCAGGCTGGGCGGCTACCTAGGCGGCGAGCTGGTCGAGCGGCTGGGCGTCGGCGTAACACCGGGGGCCAACGTCAATGCGCCGCCTTCGCTAACGCAGCCAAACTGGCGCGC
>JACMIM010000431.1 GCA_014381165.1 Roseiflexaceae bacterium | reverse complement strand
TTTGCCCGCAACCGGTTTACGCTTACCTTCGTGGGGGCAAATTGCTTCGCCGCTACCCCACGGACACGCGCGCCGCATTGCCGCGATTGGCGCGATCGCCACGGTTGTGCTTGGCACTGGCCTGTGGGCCTTTGCCTTCACGCGTATCTACACCCACCCGCACTCCCGCGTTGAAGCCTCGCGCTGGATTTATCAGAACATCCCGGCGGGTGCTGCGATCACCTCCGAGGTCTGGGACGACGCACTGCCGCTGTATCTGGACGGGCGCGATGCCAGCCAGTATGTGGGCATTGCACTTCAACCATATGCCGAGGACGAGCCAAGCAAGTATTTCGGCTACACCGATGGTGATGGCCTGCCCCAGCCGGGCCTGCTCGACCAATTGGATCAGGCCGACTACCTGATTTTCAGTTCGAACCGTGTGTATGACTCGACCAGACGCCTGCCGATGAAGTACCCGGCGCTGATCCGCTACTGGAATGCGCTGTTCGAGGGCCAGCTAGGCTTTGAGTTGGTGGCCGACATCCGCTCCTACCCCACGCTGTTTGGGATCGAGATCGCCACGCCGGTGCTGGCTGAAGAAGCCTTCAGCGTCTATGACCACCCGCGTGTGCTGATCTTCAAGAAGACTCCGGCGTACACGCGCGCGAACGCCGAGGCGCAGATCACCGACGGCATCGCCTGGGAAGAGGTCTACAAGGGCACCTCGCAAGTTGGCGGCAACGTGCCCACTGCGCTGCGGCTGACCACTGACCAGTGGCAATCCTATCGCGACGGCGGGGCTAATGTGCTGCCATCGTTGTTTGGCAGCGTGGCACCTTGGCTGGCCTGGCTGGTGGCGCTTGAGCTGATCGGCTTCGCCGCCTTTGCACTGCTCTTTCATGCGCTGCCGCAGCTGCCCGACCGAGGCTACAGCCTGGCCAAGACGCTTGGTCTGCTGGTGGTAGCCTGGCTGGCCTGGCTGCTGGCCAGCCTCGGCCCAAGAAATGGCTGGCCGCTCATGTCGTTCAGCCCGTTATCGGTCTGGCTGTGCGCCGCCGTGTTGATCGTGCCGGGCGCGATCGTCGGCTGGCGCTCGCGTGCCCAGCTGCGAGTTTTCTTTCAGGCCCGCAGGACGGCGCTGCTCACAGCTGAAGGGCTGTTTCTCGTGGCTTTTGTTGGCTTTCTGATCATCAGGGCGCTCAACCCCGACTTGTGGCACGACGCGCGCGGCGGCGAGAAGCCGATGGACTTGGCCTACCTGACGGCGACACTGCGCAGCGCGGCCTTTCCGCCTTACGATCCCTGGTTTGCCGGCGGCTACATCAACTACTACTACTTCGGCTTTGTCTTCGTGGGCACGCTCGTTCACCTCAGCGGCGTCGCGCCCACAGTCGCCTACAACCTGGCCGTGCCGACGATCTTCGCGCTGACCGCGCTGGGCGCGTTTGGCGTGACCTACAACTTGCTAGCGCGGCGAAGAACAGAAAACAAAGAACAAAGAACAAAGAACAAAGAACCGCAGAACCGCAGAACCGTAGAACCCGAAGATAACCAACAACAGAACACGCACCACGCAACGCGCACTACGAATCGTCGTGCAATCGCCGCTGGCCTGTTGGCCGCGCTGTTCGTGACCACGCTCGGCCCGCTGACCCAGGCGGCCTGGTTTCTGCCAGGCAGCGCCGATCAGGGCGACATGGGCATCTCCGAGGAATGTCGGCTTGAAAGCAGCTACGCGGCGCAGCAGGACTGCCGGGGCCGCAACGAGTGGGCCTTCTGGGATGCGACCCGCGCCGTGGGCATGGCGATCTCCAAGCAGACCGGCAACTACGACGGTACGATCAGTGAGTTCCCGTTCTTCACCTTTCTATTCGCCGATCTGCACGCCCACATGATCGCGCTGCCGATCGCGCTGCTGACGCTGGGGCTTTCGCTGGCGCTGATACGAACCGGGAACGCGCGAACTGGGAACTACAGAACCGAGAACCGTAGAATTGGTTCGTTGTTCGTTGTTCTTTGTTCTTTGGCCTTGGCAATCGGCGCGCTGGCCGCGACCAATACCTGGGATTATCCAACCTATCTCGGGCTGGGCGTGCTGATGCTAGGCCTGGTGTGGGGGCGGCGCTGGCAGCGTGGCACGCCGCTGCTGGCCGCGTTGGCGAACTGGGCGCTCTGGGCGGGCGGGCTGGTGCTGCTTTCGCGCCTGCTGTTTCTGCCATTCCATCAGAGCTTTGCCACTGAGTATGCCGGTTTTGAATTGTGGAGCGGGCCGCGCACTGGCGCAGCCGAGTTTCTCAAGATCAACGGCCTGTGGCTGTTTCTGCTACTGGCCGGCCTGCTGCTGATCCAGCGGCGGCGCGGTACAAGCCTGCTGACGCTGGTGCTGTGTGGGCTGGCGACAATCGTGCTGTGTCTAGCGGCGGCTTTTGGCGGCTGGCCGGCGCTGGTGTTGATCGTGCCAATGCTTGGCGTGGCGATCGGCACCTTGATAGACCTGTTGTTCCGCGAGCGGAGCGGCGGCGAAATGGTGCCGAGCGTGGCCACGGTGGTGCCAGCGCTATGGGCCTGCGCCGCGCTGGGCCTGTGCTTGTTGAGTGAGTTGATCGTTGCCAAGGGCGACATTGGCCGCATGAATACTGTCTTCAAGCTGGGCATGCAAAGCTGGACACTGTTCGCGCTGGTCTCGGCTATCACGTTTACCGGAATTTTTTTACCGCGAAGAGCGCGAAGGCCGGAGGGAGAACAACCAATTTTAGCCTTCAGCCCTCAGCCCTCAGCCCTGGTTTCTTCCGGCGTCTTCGCGTTCTTCGCGCTCTTCGCGGTAAGATCTGCGGCGGTTGCGCTGGTGCTGGCGGCGCTAGTCTACCCGCTGACCGCCACGCCCGCACGCCTGGCCGATCGCTTCGACCGGGCGATCGCGCCGACGCTGGATGGCACAGCCTACATGTCCTCGCCGAAGGCCCGCTGGGGCGAGAATGGCCAAACCTTCAGCTTTGCCGAGGACGCCGACGCGCTGGACTGGGTGCGCCGCAACATTGTCGGCGCGCCGGTGATGCTGGAGGCCCAGAGCGAGGTCTACCGCTGGGCTGGGCGCGTCTCGGTCTACACTGGCCTGCCGACTGTGCTGGGCTGGCCTTGGCACCAGACCCAGCAGCGCGCCGTCACCCGCGTCCAGCCCATCCTCGAGGCGCGCCGCAACCTGGTGCCGCAGCTCTATACCGACCCGGACGCGCAGGCCACGCTGGCCAAATTGCGCCAGTATGGGGTCGATTATGTGTATATGGGCCAGCTCGAGCAGGCGCTGTACGGGCCGCAGGCGGCCGAGAAGTACGCCGGTATGGCTGATAACGGTGTGCTGGAACGAGTTTACCAGTCTGGTCAGACCAGTATCTACCGCGTGTCTAGCCCGCAAAGCCCGCCGCAGACCGTGACGACCGCGCTGCCGGTGGTCGCCCCGCCCCCGCTGCCCGAGGAAGCGTCCATGCTCGATCGCCCGGTCGGCATGCTGCCAGCCGTGGACGAATACGCCTGGAATAGCTTGGCCCAGTCCGAGCCGGTTGCCATGTTGTTGTGGCTGCTGGCGCTCGGCGCGATCGGCTTACTGGGCCTGCCGCTTTCGGTGGCAGTGTTTGGCCGCTGGCGCGACGGCGGCGTGACGTTTGCGCCGCTGGTCGGCCTGCTGCTACTTGGCTACGCCGTCTGGCTGCCGGTCAGCGCTGGAGTGTGGCAGTACGATCTACGCGGCATGGCCCTGGGGGCAGCGCTAGTGCTGGCGCTGAACGCGGCGCTGCTGTGGGCGATCGGGCGATCGGGGGCA
>JACMIM010000430.1 GCA_014381165.1 Roseiflexaceae bacterium | reverse complement strand
TGAATGACGCTCTCGCGGCTGACCTCGCCCAGCAGCACATCGCCGCCAAACACGATCACCACGCCAAGCAACAGCACACACAGCGCACGGGCGATCTGCGATGCGAGATTCTGGAGCGCGATATACGCCAGCAGCGAGAATGCAACCACGACAACAGCCGAGGAGATCAGGCCGTTGAATGCGAGCACAAGATTGGACGTGAGCGTACTGCCTCCCATACATCGCGCCTTTTCCAAGCCGTGTCAGGATGATTATACCACGCGGCGATTGTCGCGCGCGGGCTGAAGCCCGCTGCTGGTATGCCAAACGCGCTGAAGCGCGTTGGTGCAGTTGAACGCGCTTCAGCGCGTTTGGCGTAGCAGACGCCGGATTCATCCGGTGGCCGTGGTGGCGGCGCAAAAGTTTACGTCACTCCCAAACCGACTACGCGCCGAGGCGCGCAAGTTCGCGCACAAGTTCGACCCCACGCAGCTGGCCGATGCTGGGCGGCACACGCAGGTTATAATCGATGATGCTCGATCGCAGCGCCTGAAGCTTGGCCGTATACTCGACCCGCAGCTGCTCCTGTCCAGCCTGATTGAGATGCGGCCAGCGGTTGTTGGCATGCACCAGCCAGGCCTCGACACGCAGCCGTTCCTCGTCGATATCGCGGCGCTGCTCGACCCAAGGCAGCGAAAAGCCAGCACCTTTCAGTGCGCGGTAGGCCAGCCGATCTTCGAATGGCGTGTTGCGATCGTCGTCAAGGGCTTGCGGCTGGCCAGTGCCTGGCAGATTCTTGAACATGCCGGCTGCCTCGGCCTGCGCGATCTGCTGGTCGATCACACTGGCGTAATTGCGCTGGTTGAGCGGCCCGTGCCGGGGCTGGTCGGCTTCCTGCTCGTCGTCGTCGTGCTGCATACGCTCGTGCTCCTTTGCGCGTTGATTCGCTACTATGTGCATTTTATCACAGGTGCGTTATTCTTCAAGAGGCATGCTGCCCTATGCACACTCAATGTCCCTTTTGCGACCCACTTATGTGGCAGCGCGAGTCGATCGGTATCGAGAATGCGCTGTGCCTGTTCATCACGCGGCCTGAGCCTGTGCTAGCGGGATCCGGTCTGATCATTCCGCGTGCTCACCGGCCCACCGCCTTTGATCTGACAGCTGAAGAATGGCAGGCGAGCTACGAGATTCTCACCCGAGTCAAGGCACAGCTCGACCGCACACTCGCGCCGCAGGGCTACACGCTGGGCTGGAATGTTGGTGCGGTTGGTGGGCAGGAGGTGTTCCACGCGCACATGCACGTCATCCCGCGTTTTGCCGACGAACCCTACGCTGGGCGCGGGTTGCGCTGGTGGCTAAAACAGGAACAGAACCGTCGGCAACCGAAATCCCAATAGCCCGGCGCTTCAGCGCCGGGGCCAGGTGCGCCGAGGCGGCGATTTACCCCGGCACATTCCGGCGCAGCTCCTCGATCCATGCGGTCGCCTCGGAATCGCTGGGCGCGCGCCAATCGCCGCGTGGCGAGAGCGAGCCGCCCGAGCCGACCTTTGGCCCATTTGGCACCGCCGAGCGCTTGAACTGGCTGATCTGAAAAAAGCGAAATAGAAACACTTCCAGCCATTTTTTAATTGCGGCCAGATCGTACTGATTGCGCTGCTCCTCGCGCAGGCCGCTTGGCCACGCGCCGCGTGCGCGATCGCCCCAGGCGTGGCGGCTGAGGAATGCCACCTTGGAAGGCCGAAAGCCGTAGCGCGTGATGTAGTACAAGTTGAAATCTTGCAGCTCATACGGGCCGATCTTGGCCTGGGTCGATTGGATCGGCGTGTCTCCATCGGCGGGCACCAGTTCAGGCGAGATTTCGGTGTCCAGGATCGCCTGAAGCGTCGCGCTGGTGTGTTGGTCGAATTGGGCTGTGTCGATCACCCAGCGAATCAGGAATTGGATCAGCGTCTTTGGCACCGAGGCGTTGACATTGTAGTGCGACATGTGATCGCCCACGCCGTAGGTAGACCAGCCCAGCGCCAGTTCGCTCAGATCGCCGGTGCCCAGCACCAGGCCATTCTGGTAGTTGGCCAACCGAAACAGGTGCGAGGTGCGCTCGCCGGCCTGCACATTCTCGAATGTTACATCATACACCGGCTCGCCACGCGCGAAAGGATGTCCTAAGTCTTTCAGCATTTGGACGCAGGACGGACGAATGTCGATCTCGTGGGCGCTGACGCCCAGCGCGGCCATGAGCGCGTGGGCATTGCTCCGGGTTGTCTCGCCAGTGGCGAAGCCAGGCATGGTGTAGGCCAGAATATTGGTGCGTGGCAGGTGCAAGCGATCCATGGTCTTGGCCGCCACGATCAGGGCGTGGGTCGAATCCAGCCCGCCCGAAACGCCGATCACGATCTTCTCGATCTTGGTGGCGGCGAGCCGCTTCAGCAGGCCGTGAACTTGGATGTTGTAGGCCTCGTAGCAGCGCTCGTCGCGCACGCGCGGGTCGTTCGGCACGTAGGGAAAGCGCTCGACCGTGCGCTGGAGCGGCAGCTCGCGCTCGGGCAGTCCCAGCCTAAAGCGCACCCGGCGCATGGTTCGCAGCCGCTCGCGATGATCGGCGGTGGAATCGTTGAAGCTGCTCAGACGCATGCGTTCCTGCGCCAGTCGCTCCAGGTCGATGTCGGCGGTGATGATCTGCTCCTCGGCGGGAAAGCGCGCCGATTCGGCCAACAGTTCGTTGTTCTCATAGATCAGCGCGTGGCCATCCCAGGCCAGGTCGGTGGTCGATTCGCCGGGGCCAGCCGCCGAGTACAGATAGGCCGCCACACACCTGCCCGACTGCGAGGCGCACAGGTCGCGGCGGTATTCGGCCTTGCCGATCGTGATGTTGGAGGCCGAAAGGTTGGCCAGCACGGTCGCGCCAGCCAGTGCGGCAAAGGTCGAGGGCGGGATGGGCGTCCAAACATCCTCGCAGATTTCGGCGTGCAGCACAAACCCTGGCAGGTCGTCGGCCTCGAACATAACATCGTTGCCGAACGGCACACGCTGGCCGAGCAGCGTCACTTCCTGCGCCAACGCATCGCGCCCGGCGGCGAACTGGCGCTTTTCATAGAACTCGCGGTAGTTGGGCAGGTAGCTCTTGGGGACAATGCCCAGCACCTGGCCGCGCTGGAGCAGCACCGCGCAGTTGAACAGCTTGCTCTCGAAGCGCAGCGGTGCGCCGACGATCAGGACAGTCGCCAGATCGCGGGTTTCTGCGGCCAGTTCAGCCAGTGCGGCCAGCGTGGCGTCGAGTAGCGCGTCCTGCTGAAACAGATCGTCGTTGGAGTAGGCCGAGATACCCAGCTCGGGGAACAGCGCCACCGCTGCGCCGGCCTCGGCGGCGCGGCGGGCCAGGCCAAGCGTCTGCGCCCCGTTGTAGGCTGGGTCGGCCACGCGCACAAACGGGATGCACACGGCGGCGCGGGCAAAGCCGTGGCGGTAGATCGAATCGAATGTGTGCGGCATACAAACCTCGCTATGTTTACCACCAAGACACCAAGACACCAAAAGAAACAACTTAGCTTTTGTCTTCCTTGGTGTCTTGGTGGCTATTTTTCTAAGGAAATACCTT
>JACMIM010000429.1 GCA_014381165.1 Roseiflexaceae bacterium | reverse complement strand
TGTTCGCCCGCTGCTGCTCAAACCGTGTTGAACTGCGCCAACGCGCTTTGACACGCCCGGATGAGTATGCTACAATCAAACCTAGTCGGCGACGTAGCCAAGTGGTAAGGCAGGGGTCTGCAAAATCCCGACCACCGGTTCGAATCCGGTCGTCGCCTCCAATTCCAGAGATACGGCTCACCCCTATGAGCCGTATCTTTTTGTGTTGCCGTGGAACTTTTTCTTTGCTGGCACGTATGTTGTTAGAGAGCTATGATATGATAGCTGCGAGACGCTGGCTGCACGCATGAGCGTCGCGTGTCTTGTTCCTGCTACCCCATCCGAGATCGTACACGCACGCATTGGCTCTTCTAACCCAGCAAGCAGGCTCCGCTGACACGAAAGGCTCTGGCTATGTTTAATATTGAAGCATTAGAAATCGACGAACTTGAGCGGCTGCGTGACGCCGTAAACCGCAAGATTCTTGCAATGCGTCGCACGACTGGGCTAGCGCTACCTGAGCTGTTACGGCTGCTCGACGAGGTCAAAACAACCCTTGGCGATCAAGGCAAAGAGTGGCACTCGCTTGAGCGCTGGCAATACATGGATGGCGAGATTCGCTTTTGGTTGAACCCGCGTGACCACGAGCTGTACAACACGGGGTGGTTCTCGATCGACGATCTGATCGCCTGGGCGCGTGCGAGTGGCCCGGTGATGAATGGCGACCTGTTCGACGAGCAGGCCGACGACGAGGTTCTCGCACCGTCGATTAGCTGGCTGAGAACGGATGCTCTATCCGAGGATGTGGTAGCTGAAAATATGAGCCTTCGTATTCAGCGGTTCGATCCGTCCTAGTCACAATACAGCGCGCTTCAGCTTGCGGCGCGCCACACATCAAGCGGTGATGAGTCACGGAGTTTCTCCGGCTGGCTTGTCACCGTTTGTTGTTGTAGCGTGTGTTTCTGCTAGTGCGTGGCACAACATTTGCCCATGGTCTAGCTATGTGAAGCATACGCTGCTTCTCATACAATACTCACCCTTCGCGCACGCGCAATCCCCCCATTTGTCGATCACCAGAACAGCACGATTGCTGACTAGAAAGCAGTATATCCTGTATTCAACTTTCCTCGACGAACACATTGCAATAGATGTTCAAAACGTTGACAAACAACGAAACGCCAGTATACTAGCCAGTAGCTATAGACGATATTTGTTATGGTCACGCTGTAGAACAGGAGCGAGATCGCCATGGCACTCATGAGCCTGAGTCCAAAGTTGGATATTACGCACCTTGACGGAGCGCCGCATCTCACCAGCTACGCAGACATGGATGACCTCGCCCTGATCGCCGCCATCTCCGAGCGCGACAGCATGGCGATTGAGGCACTTTACGATCGGTACGCTGCAATTGTCTACCGTCTCGCGCAGCGCATTGTCAAGAACCAAGAGCAAGCAGAAGACATCGTGCAGGAGGTCTTCTGGCGCGTGTGGCGGCGCAGTGGCAGCTTCGAGCGCGAGCGTGGTCGTGTCGCACAGTGGTTGTTCGGCATCGCCCACAATCTATGCATTGACGAACTACGCCGTTCGCGCTCACGCCCAATCTCGGTGTATGAAGATGTGGATCACCCGCTGATCCAGCAACTCCCCGATCAGCGGATCGATGTGGCGGGCGCAGTTTGGCACGGCGAGCAGCGCCGCACGATCACGAGCGCACTTCAGCACTTGCCAGATGCCCAGCGGCAGGCGATCGAGCTAGCCTATTTTGGCGGCATGTCGCACCAGGAAATCGCCACCAAACTCGATCGACCACTCGGCACGATCAAGACGCGGGTTCGCTTGGGGCTACATAAGCTGAAAACAGTCCTGACAGCTCAGGGCATGCAAGTTCACGATATTTATTAACTTGCCCTACGCAGAACAAGCTGGCGAACACGAGCGGGCGAACACGAGCGGGCGAACACGAGGTTCGCCCCTACGAAGGTATATTGATTGCTAGAGAGACAAACGCAGCGCCAATGGTTGGCGCTGCGTTTGTGTAATTATATATAATTTGACATCTCTGTCCGCGCGGTTTATCATACTGGCTGTTATGCAACCTACACGAACTACCAGCTATATGTTGCGTCGACGCATCCGTCGTCCGGCCTTGAGAGGCTTCGGGTTCGGTTAGCGTGCGTCGCCAACAGTGTTGCACATACGCGAAAATCGTTAACGCCGGGCCATGATATGGCACCGGTTTTTTTGTTTGCGGAGGGACGCCATGATTCGTGTTGGTATCTGCGGGGTGACTGGCTATGCAGGCTATGAGTTGCTGCGCTGGCTGCGCCGACATCCGCACGCGGCGGTTTCCTTCACCACATCGGAATCACAGGCAGGCCGTGGGCTGGCCGATGTGTTTCCAGGGCCGCTCGATGCGCCGCTGCTCGCGATCGACGCTGCGCCATTCGCCGAGGTGGATCTGGTCTTTCTGGCGCTGCCGCACGGCAGCGCCGGTGCGGCGGCCAAACGTGCGCGCGCTGTCGGCAGCCGTGTCATCGATCTCTCCGCCGATTTTCGGCTGGCCACACCCGAGGCTTATAAAACCTGGTATCACCACGATCACCCTGCGCCGGAGCTGCTGCCCGCACCCTACGGCCTGCCTGAGCTCAACCGGGCTGCGCTGCTCGACGCGCCGCTGATCGCCAACCCTGGCTGCTACCCAACGAGCGTGCTGCTTGGCCTGGCACCGCTACTCAAGGCTGGCGCGCTCACGAACCCAACCGTGATTGTTGATGCCAAGTCGGGTATCTCCGGCGCTGGCCGCGCGCCCAAACAGAATACTCATTTCGTCGAAGCGAGCGAGAACCTCTCACCCTACAGTATTGGCCGCGTTCACCGCCATATTGCCGAGATCGAGCAGCAGGCGGCGCGCATTTCGGCTGGCCTCGCACCAGAGATTATTTTCACGCCGCACCTGCTGCCGATCAACCGTGGCCTGCTCAGCACAATCTACGCGCACATCCCCACCGATTGGGACGAAGCCAGCGTGCGTGCGCTGTATCAGGAGCAGTACGCCGACGAGCCGTTCATACGCACGCTGCCCGCTGGCCAGCTCGCCACGATCGCCCATACCGCGCACACAAATATGTGTGCGATCTCGCTCACACTGGCCCGGCCTGGCCTGCTGATCATTGTCGCCAGCGAGGATAACCTGGTGAAGGGGGCGGCGGGCCAGGCCATTCAGAATATGAATGTGATGTTTGGCCTTGCTGAAACAACCGGGCTGAGGTGACAAGGTGGCAAGGTGACAAGATGGCAAGATGACAAGATGGCAAGATGGCAAGATGACAAGATGGCAAGGGCAATTGATTTCTGACTTCTGACTTCTGACTTCTCAATTCTAAACATATGGCATACAGCATCTTCATTTGGTGGATCGTTGTTCAAGCATTCGGCCTCGCGGGGCTGCCATTGGCGCGCTTCCTGTTTCGCGCGCTACCGGATCGCGGCTACGCCTTTGCAAAAACGCTTGGACTGCTGCTGACCGGCTACTT
>JACMIM010000004.1 GCA_014381165.1 Roseiflexaceae bacterium | reverse complement strand
GCGAGCGGGAACCACGGAATAAAGCCGATGCCCTCGCGCTCGCAATAGTCGAGCACATCCTCGTGCTTGCGCTCGCTCAGGTTGTAGAGGTTCTGGACGGTCAAGATCGGCACGATCTTGCGCGCCATCTCGATCTCGCCGACGCTAACCTCAGACAGGCCGACGTGACGAATCTTGCCCTCGGCGCGCATGTCGGCTAGCACACCGATCTGTTCCTGGGCGGGAACCTTGCTGTCGATACGATGGAGTTGATACAGATCGATGGTCTCGAGCTTGAGCCGGCGCAGGCTGCCTTCCAGCGCGCCGCGCAGATAATCCGGGTGGCCGTTTGGTCGCCAGTCGCCGGGGCCGGGGCGGGTAAAGCCGCCCTTGGTGGCGATCAGCAGCCCGGCTGGATAGGGATGCAGTGCCTCGGCGATCAGGTTCTCGCTCACCTCGGGGCCATATGAATCGGCGGTATCGATCAGGTTAATGCCAAGCTCGCGCGTGCGCCGTAGCACCCGGATGGCTTCCTCGCGATCGCGTGGCTGGCCCCAAACGCCAGAACCGGTGATCTGCATCGCGCCATAGCCAAGCCGGTTGACAGTGATATCGCCGATCGTCCAGGTGCCGCTGGACTCGGCAGGTCGGTGTGTGGTCATGCTCGTTCCTTGTTCAATACGTGCTCACCCCTCGCTGAAACCTACAGCAAGACGCTGGCCTTGAATTGCGCTTGATCGTGTGAGGAAACTTGCTATCGCTTGCTCGGAGATGGCGCGGGTTCTTCCAGGTCTAGAACTTGCTTCGTCAGGTGTTGCAAGGGATGTGGGGAAGGAGCAGGCTTACCTAGGTGGGAAGACCATGACGGCATTTCATTCATTGGATCGGGCAACAGAGCGCAGTGTTTCAGCTTCACCTCTCCTTGGCTCGCTTGTAGCGGAGCAGCGCATCGAGGACGTGATCACCGGCTTTCGTCGCGATCGCGCCCCAGCCGCCCGCCGTCAAGTGCCAGCGCATCAGCCGGAACTCAAGCACCGGTTCATTTACAGCCTGTTGCATACGACCAACCACGATGAACCGGCGATTCTGCGCGAGGCCAGCCTGCTTGGCATGGACTTCACCCCACCACGCGCAGTGCTGCTGATCGACGCGGCGGTTTACATCCTCGCGCCGGGTGCGGGCGGCTATGATGCTGCTGCCGAGCATCAGCTTCAGCGCGCCCAGCAAGTGATCCGCGCGATCGTGCGCTTCTTTCGCCTGCCCAATGACACGATCTGCGCCTACATTGGCAATGGCGAGGTGGTGGTTCTGAAGGCCAGCGACTCCAAGAACCTGATCATGTGGGCGCACAAGGAGGATTGGTCGGGCCAGGGCAGCCCGCTGTGGATGAACCTGCGCGCGCTGGAGCGGGCCGGCGAGGAGTTACTCGGCCACCTGCGCCACGAATTCAACGACGCAGTTTGCATTGGGATCGGCCGCCACCACGCCGGCGTGCGTGGTCTCGCGCGATCCTACCAGGACGCGCAGGCGGCGCTTTCGCTTGGCCGCCATTTTTGCAGCGCGGGCGGCGTGTACTGCCTTGACCGGCTGGGAATTGCCGCGTTTATTGGCATCTCCGACGATCAGACCAAAGCCGATCTGGCCACCTTCCTGCTCAGCCCGCTCGATCACGAGCCGGAGTTATTGCACACGCTCAATGTGTTCTTTGCCGAGGACTGCTTGCCATCGGCCACGGCCCAGCGCCTGAATATTCACCGCAACACCCTCAGCTACCGCCTCGAAAAGACTGCCAGCTTGCTGGGCTTGCACCCGCGCCGCTTCGACGATGCCGTGCAAATCCGGCTGGCGCTCATGCTGCGCCAGTACCGCGCAACTTCCTCGTGATGCTATAGCCAAGCGTGATGGCTTACTAATCGGGAGATGTGGTGGGGCGTTGCCCAGCGGGTACGCCTGTTGTTGCCTCTGTGACTGGGAAAAATGCTTGAGCAAATGCTGCTATTTGCCGTTTTGCAGTGACCTGAATTCCCTCTTCGGCAAGTAATTCCTTCTGGCTACGCCCGATATGGTCGTATTTATCGCGGTCGAGTGTTCCGGTATCGCTCACAACGCGGTACCAGGGGACGGTCTGTTGCTCGCTGCTGCTGAGGGTTGCAAGCAAATAGGCGACTTGGCGCGGCACTACATCGAGATGCTGGCCAATGGCTTGAAAAGAGCTGACGCGCCCGTGTGGAATAGATCGCGTAATAGCCAGGACATTGGATTTTATGCGCGCATATGCAGCAGACTTTGGCATATTTAGCTCATTATCAAGCTGTATTTTTTTCACACGCCAGATGTAGAAAAGCCATATGTGTGTCAAGAACAATTATATTATTTCCAGTTCGCTGAAGCAATATCCATTGTGCAAATGCACAATGCGCCTCATCCTGGTAGCGCTGTTCTTTGGTCAGATGCCCAATGCAGCATCCTGCTTCTGCACGTAGTATAGAACTAGAACCGGTGTTCGTACTACGAGGGGAACCATGGCCGAACGAGCGATTTTTCTTGACCGCGACGGAACGTTGGTGCATGTGCGCCACTACCCAACGCGCCCTGAGCAGCTCGTGCTGTACGATAACCTGGGCCAGGGGCTGCGCACACTTCAGCAGGCTGGCTTTAAGCTGTTTGTGATTACGAACCAGGGTGGCATTGCCCTTGGCTTCTTTGGTGAGCCGGAGCTAGCACTGATGCATGCGCACCTGGCCCACGAGCTGGCGCAGCTCCATGTCCGCATCAATGGCTTCTACCACTGCCCGCATCACCCCGATGGTGTTCGCGCCGAGCTTGCGATTGCCTGCGAGTGCCGCAAGCCTCGCCCCGGTATGCTGCTGCGCGCCGCCGCCGAGCATGGGATCGACCTCGCACGCTCCTGGTTCGTCGGCGATATTCTGGACGATGTCGAGGCGGGGCGGCGGGCCGGATGCCGCACCGTGTTGGTCGACCTTGGTACCGAATCGCCGCCCTTATCGCTCATCCGCACGCCGCACGCGGTCGCCCGCGACACCGTCCACGCCTTAGCGATCATTGCGGCGGCGGAGCAGATCGGGCCAGACGGCGAGCGCTACCTGCCGCCGAGTTGGCAGCGCGAGCTTGAGGTGGCGCGATGAGTGGCCTGCTGCCCGCTTGGGCCGATCTGCAACGGTTGCTGGTGGTGCGTTTGGACAATCTGGGCGATGTGCTGCTGCAAACACCGGCCATCCACGCGCTGCGCCGGGCGCTGCCTGCCGCTCAGATTAGCTTGCTGACTAGCCCGGTCGGGGCGCAGGTTGGCCATCTGAACCGCGATATCGACGACGTGATTGTCTACCAGGCCCCCCAGTCCGATCCGTGGGGCAAGCTGCCGCAAAACCCGGCTCGCGAGTTGGCCATGATCGCGCAGCTGGCCGAGCGGCGCTTCGACGCGGCGATTATTTTCACCTCGTTTCGCCAAAGTGCGCTGCCAGCTGCCTACATGTGCTACCTGGCCGG
>JACMIM010000428.1 GCA_014381165.1 Roseiflexaceae bacterium | reverse complement strand
TCAAACTGGCGCAACACGTGTATAATTTGTGGTGGCAGGTTTCGCATGGTTTCACCCTTTCTTGCTGGATTAGGTGAAACTAGCGTACCCTGCCATTCCTATTTTGTCGAGCAAATGGACAAAGTCGAACTAAGAACATGAACCAACACTCCTGCACCTTGCTATAGCTACAGGGCTTACCCAAGCGTTTTCATAGAATCATACCTACACTGAAGGACCAGCGATGAGCGAGCGATGGATGGGAATCAAGGAGCTGCCAAGCCACGAGATGCCGCGCGAGCGACTGCGCGACAAGGGCGCGCAAGCCCTCAGCGACACCGAGCTTTTGGCGATTTTGCTACGGGTTGGCGTGAAGGGCCAGGATGTGTTGGAGCTTTCGCAGCGCTTGCTGCGCGACTACGGCGGCTGGGCGGGGTTGCAGCGCGCCGACCACAGCGAGCTGGCCGGGCGGCACGGCCTCGGCCCGGCCAAAGCCTCGACACTGGTGGCCACGCTGGAAATTGGCCGGCGGCTGGTGCTACTGAATCATGGCGAGCGCTTTCAGATCAAGTCGCCAGTCGATGTGGTGCAGCTTATGCAGCTAGAGATGGCTCACCTCGACCAGGAACACCTACGCGTGATCGCGCTCGACACCAAGAACCGTGTGCAGAAAATCCTGACCGTTTATATCGGCAGCCTCAACAGCGCGGCCATTCGCGTCGGCGAGGTCTTCAAAGAAGCGCTACGGCTCAACGCCTGCGCGATCATCATTGTGCATAACCACCCCAGCGGCGACCCAACGCCAAGCCCAGAAGACGTGTTGGTCACACGGCAAATTTGCGATGCCGGCGCGATGCTCGATGTCGAGGTGCTCGATCACCTTGTGATCGGCAAGGGCCGCTATGTCAGCCTGAAAGAGCGCGGCCTCGGCTTTCCAGCTAAACGCTAATGGCTTGCATGGCCATGATAGGATGATGCTAAACGCCTTCTCCCGAAGGAGCTGCCCATGCAAACCGATTATACCGATGACCAGACTGCCCGCGCCCGCGAGCTAGAGAAATCCTCTGCGGGCTATCAAACTCAACCGCTGACCCTGCCGCCCTCGGTTGCGCCGACACCAGTGCCCAGCCGTGGCCGCTCGCCGCTGGGGCTGGCTATGGTGTTGCTCGGTGGCGTAGTGTTGATTGGGTATCTACTGAATATGCTTTTCGGCTGGTCGGTTATAGCGCTGCTGCTACTGGACAGTGGCGAACTCCAGGCTGGGCTGATTCTGCTGACGATCAGCAGCTGCTTTCTGTTCTTCGCGTTCTGGCGGCGCATCTATCCACTTTTCATCCCTGGCTGCGTGCTACTCGGCCTCAGCGTGGGCGTGCCGCTGGCCGATCTGACCGACGGTGTCTCAGTGCTGTGGGGCCTGTCGCTGGCCTTTCTAGCCATTTTTGGTATTGGGCGAACGCTGTTTCCGCAGCTGGGCAAGGCTACGATTTGGCCGATCTTTCCGTCAATCATCCTGTTCGCGGTTGGTACGATCATTGCGATCGCGAATGGCTCCACGCTGCTGCTCAGCGGTGTGGCCCTGCTGCCGTTGCTGCTGATCGCGCTTGGCATTGCACTTGGCATGCGTCGGCCGCCCGGCGGCTGAAGCTGCGGGCTAGCAGTACGAAGCCCGCCTACGCGGGCTGCAACGCTGTTCAGCCCGCGTAGGCGGGCTTCGTAACCCCCAGCTAGCGGCTTCAGCCGCGCGGCTGCCGGGTGGTGAAATCCCTGCTGCGTTGCACTCGATCGATACCCCTGCTATAATCGGCAGCGTTCCGAGGAAAACAACTGGGCGGGCACACATCAGCGCCGCCGTATCAGATATGTACTCCAATGCCACGGTGCGCCAGAGCAATGATTTGCGCCGTTCTGGCGCGCCGTGGCGTGGCTTCAGGCTATGCGCGTCGCGATCATCCACGATTATCTCAACCAGTACGGCGGTGCCGAGCGTGTGCTTGAGGCGCTGCACGCGCTGTTTCCCGACGCCCCGGTCTACACGTCGATCTACGATGCCGACAAAATGCCCGCCCTCTACCGCACTTGGGATATTCGCACCTCCTGGATGCAGGGCCTGCCCGGCTGGCGGCGGCTGTTTCGCCATTACATGCCGCTCTACCCCAGCGCCTTTGAAAGCTTCGACCTGACCAGTTACGATCTAATTCTCAGCAGTTCCAGCGCCTTTGCCAAGGGCGTTATTCCCGGCACTCACGCCCAACACATCTGCTACTGCCACACACCCATGCGCTTCGCCTGGCGCACCAAGGCCTATGTCGCGCGCGAGCAGATCAGCGCCCCGCAGCGTGGCGTGCTTTCCGTGCTGCTGACGTTTGTTCGCATGTGGGATGTCAACAGCTCGCGCCGGGTCGATATCTTCATCGCCAACTCGCGCGAGGTGGCCGCACGGATCAAGCGCTACTACAACCGCGATGCGCTGGTCATCCCGCCGCCGGTCGAGCTTGGCCCCTACGAAGCCCGCGAACCCGAAGATTTCTATCTGGCGGGCGGGCGGCTGATCCCCTACAAGCGGCTGGATCTGGTGGTGCAGGCATTCAACGCGCTCAAGCTGCCGCTCGTCATCTTTGGCGAAGGCCGCGACCGCGCCAACCTCGAAGCGCAGGCTGGCCCCCATGTGCGCTTTGCCGGCTATGTCAGCGAGCAGCAGCGCCGCGACCTATTCGCCCGCTGTCGCGCGTTCATCTTCCCTGGCGAGGAAGATTTCGGCATTACGCCGCTGGAGGCCATGGCCGCCGGTCGCCCAGTGATCGCCTATGCCGCCGGCGGCGTGCTCGACACCGTGGTGCCCGGCCTGAGTGGGCGTTTTTTTCACGAGCCGACCGCCGCCGCGCTTGCCGCCGCCGTTGCCGAGTCGCGCAGCGATAGCTACAATGCCCACGACATCCGCCACCACGCCGAGGGCTACAGCCACGAAGTCTTTGCACAGCGCATTCGCGCGGTCGTAGATTCAATCAAGGAATGAAATGTGTTGCGTATTTCGTATTCCGCACTTCTCGCAACACGCAACACGCAACACATGAACCTCACAGATTATCTCGAAATCTTCCGCCGACGCTGGCCGCTGCTGCTGGCGCTGCCATTGCTGGCAGGAATGATCAGTCTTGCAGCGGGGCTAGCCCAACCAAAGCGCTATGCCGTCACAGGCAGCACGATTGTGTCGCGTGGCGTCACCGATCAGGCCAGCACAGCAGGGGTAACCTGGGCACGCGAGGACACGGTCGCGCAGGATTTGCCAACCATTATCAGCAGTGCAATCTTCGCTCGGGATGTCGCCGACGAGCTTGCCGCACAAGGCCGCAGCGCCGACCAGGCCACAGTGCAACGCGCACTCCACGCCGTGAGCGATGGCAAGATTGTGCGTATCACCGCCACCGCCGACAACCCTGAGCTTGCCGCCGCGATCGTGCAGTCGGCTATCCAACTGCTTCAGCGCAACGGCCTGCGCTACTGGGGCGACCCGACCTGGACACCTACACAGCCAGGCGTCAACATCCGCCCGCTAGACCCGCCCGGCACGCCGGTGCCAGTTCCAACCACGCGCGAGATCGCGCTCGACGCTGCGCTGCGTGCCGCTGTCGGCCTGATCGTGGCGCTTGGCCTGGTGGCCGGGTTGGAGGCACGCGGGCGCGGCTAAATTGTCAATTTCCGCCAGATCGGCTACTATCGTGCGAGCAACACCGCCCGACCCGGCGCTGAAGCGGCGGGCTATTGAGCCTGCGACATCAACGCGCTTCAGCGCGTTTTGGGTGCTAACAGCGGGCTTCCAGCCCGCGCAAAGGGAAAAACATATGCAACTTGGCGATTACATAACAGTGCTGCGCCGCCGCTGGTGGGTCATTTTGCTGGTCGGCGCGGTCGCGGCGGTCGCAGCCTACGCCTTTAGCAAGCTCCAGGAGCCGGTCTTCCGCGCCGAGGCGGTGTACGAGGTGCGCCCCAGCCGGCCCGACGCAGCGCTGACCGCGTTCATGCAAACCAGCATGAACAACATCCGCGATTCTGCACTGGCCCGCCCGCAGCTCGAGCGGGTCAGCCAGCAACTTCAGCTCGATCGCAGCGCCGATTGGTTGCTCGCCGACGTGGTCAGCATGCAGGCGCTGCCCGCCGAGTGGAAGATGATTGTGCGGGTCGATTACCCTAATCAGCCCGATGTTGCTCAGCGGCTCGCCGACGCGGTGGGCGAGAATATGGTCGGCATTCAGATCACCAAGAATGCCCAATCGCAGAGCAGCGACCGCGTGTTCGTCAATGCGCTGGAGCCGGCCCGCTATGTCGGCCTGGTTAGCCCGAACACCAGAATCAACGTGGCCGCCGGGCTGCTGCTTGGCCTGGTGGCCGGCCTGCTGCTGGCCTTTGTGCTGGAGGCGCTGGATAACACGCTTAAAACTGCGCAGGATGTAGAGCGCTTTCTTGGCCTCACGACGGTCGGCGCGATTCCGCTGGTGGGCGCGGACAAACCAGGAACGCTACGGCGTGCAGC
>JACMIM010000427.1 GCA_014381165.1 Roseiflexaceae bacterium | reverse complement strand
TGAGGTGCTTAACGGGGTCGAGCTAGAACAGTCCAATAAGATTCAAGAAGCAGAAGCGCGTTTACGCGAACAAGAAGCAAAAGTACGGCGCCAGATCGAAGAAGAGCCACGGCTAAGAGCGGAAGAAGTTACACGTCGGAAAGCGGTGGAAGAGGCGCTCAACCAAGCGGCGCAGACTGGCTTGACCTACCTACGCAATCAGCAGGCCTACACGGCTGGTCAAGTCACCTTCACCGCGCCAGCGGTCAGCGAAGAAACCTGGCGGCCTCCCGCACCACTCAGCGACGACGACGTGCGCGAACTGGCATGCTGGCAGTGCGGCGCGTCGCTGTATAGCGTGGCCCAGTTCTGCTGGCAATGCCACGCACCGGTTCACTGCTGCAACAACTGCGAGTTCCGCCCTATCCTGCGCTGCAAAGAAGCTCAGGGTCTCACCAGCACCATGGCGCAGAGTGCGCAAAATCACTGCGAATGGTGGCGTCCGCCAGCATAAAAAACGGCGATGGGGACGGCATTCCGTTCCCCATCGCCGTTTTTACGCCGTGTCTCTATCGCTATTCCTACGCGGCGAGTTTGGCAGTACGGCGCGGCGCGCGTTTTGGCGCAGCCGGCTGTGCTGGTACAGGCGCTCGCTCTGGCAGCGGTTCAGCGCGCTTATTCGCGTCCTCATAGCCAACCCAAAAATTATTGCGGCGGATGAATTGTTCCGCCCGTATGATCATCCCGGCGACCTCAGTAATCTCGCTTTCGTTGACAAGCACAACGTTTGGGCGTTTATGAAACCGGCGGACATAGGCGTCGATGGCGTCGAGAATCTTCGCCTCGACCGTCATTTTGGGGTTGTCGTCGAACCAGCCGTAGTACATGTCGCCCCCGATTCACGTATACACAAACCACATCCCAAACCGCAGGTCTTGCACGAGCATACGCTTGTTCCCGTCATCACACACAATCGCAAAGTAGCGATAGGGTGGCCTTAAGAGGGTGGCAGCGCTATCCCATACCGCTAAGACGCGCCAGACGCGCCAGACCTGACCACTTGAGCAAACGCGCGCTGGCAGAAAATTGTAGCGTTGCTCAACCACTGCCGCTGGCGCTGAATGGCGCAGCATGTGCCAAGTAACCCTGCCAACGGCACGACCTACAGCCTGCCAAAGCCCTAACCCTCTGACAGCTTGCGCCATGTGATCGCTCCTGTATAGTTAGCGTAGCCCTACGCAAGACCAGAGTGAGAAGCCCTCATGCGGTTGTCAGAGATTACTTGGTGATCTCATCTATTCTATCAGAACAAATGTTCGAAGTCAATGAGATCTTTCGATCACAAAAAGCACGAAGACGGGAGAACTTCCCGTCTTCGTGCGCTGTATGCTGTTTGCGATCTTCGTGGTTCAGCAGCTACTTTGCGGCTGACCCCGCTTCATCGCCCTTGTCGTCCAGCTGGCTGCCGTCCTCGTCGGTCGTAGCCTCTACGCCAAACTCGGCATCAAGCGCGGCGTTGAAGTCGCCACCAAGATCGGCCTCGGCATCACCAAGTGGCAACTCGCCTTCTAGGAGCGCGCGCAGCCGCTCGCGAATCAGGTCGGCATTCGGGTCGCGGGCGTCGGTGGCAACCGCCTCGCGGCCAGCGCCGATCGGCTCTTCATGTTGTCCAATCTGCTCGCCCCGACCCGCGGCCAGCTCGCCCATCATCTCCTCGGCCAGCTGTCGTCGCTTCTCGATGCCAGTACCAGCTGGGATGAGCTTGCCAATGACCACGTTCTCCTTCAAACCACGTAGGTAATCGACCTTGCCGGTGATCGCCGCCTCGGTCAGTACGCGGGTGGTATCCTGGAACGAAGCCGCCGACAGAAAACTATCCGTGGTCAGCGAGGCCTTGGTAATGCCCAACAGCACGGTCGAAGCCGTGGCTGGCTCGCCACCCTGGCTCACCACCGATTCGTTGATCCGCTGGAATTCAGTCGCCTCTAGCAGCTCGCCCGGCAGCATGCCACTGTCACCCGGCTCGTCGATCCGTACGCGCCGCAGCATTTGGCGCGTGATGATCTCGATATGTTTATCGCTGATCGTCACACCCTGCGAACGATAAACCTTTTGTGCCTCATTGACCAGGTAGCGCTCGACGGCCTCGCGGCCCTGCAGCGCCAGCAACTCCTGTGGATCAGCCGAACCCTCGGTGAGCATGGTACCCGCCATCACGCGCTGACCGTTCTCGACCCGCAGCCGCGATGTTGCCGGCACGAGCTTTTCGCTCTCCTCGCGATCTTCCTGCACGACCACAACCTTGCCATTGGCCAGATCGTAGCGCACACGCCCGGTCAATCGCGAGACGATTGGGTCGCCGCCCAGGTTGAGATTATTGCTTTCCGCGATGTTCTGCCCCTCAGCTACCTCTGCGCCATCGGCCACAACCGCCGTGAAGTGCTTGGGCATATCCTGTTCGTCGGCGTAGACCTCCGCAGAAACGATGCGCAATTTGCGCGCGTCGTCCTCACGAATAATCTCAACTGTGCCGTCGATTTCGGCGAGCAGTGCTTTACCTTTAGGCGAACGCGCCTCGAAAATCTCCTGTACGCGCGGCAGACCCTGGGTGATGTCATCCGCCGACGCCACGCCACCAGTGTGGAACGTGCGCAGGGTTAACTGGGTGCCAGGCTCACCGATCGACTGCGCCGCGATGATACCGACTGCCTCGCCAATATCGACGAGCTTGCCGGTCGCCAGGTTGCGCCCATAGCACAGCTTGCACAGCCCGTGCTCCGACTGACAGACCAGCGGTGAGCGCACGAACAGCATGTCGATAGCGGCCGCCTTGATCAATGCGACTCGCTCCTCGTCGATCTCCTGATTGCGCTCGACAATCACCTCGCCAGTCTTTGGGTCAGCAATTGGCTGGGCCGCGTAGCGACCGATCGAGCGATCTGCAACATCCTCGAACACACCTCGGTCGTCATTGTTGTATGTCCAGATGCCATTATCGGTGCCACAATCATCGATTGTAATAATCGCATCCTGTGCCACATCGACCAAGCGGCGGGTCAGGTAGCCAGCATCTGCGGTACGCATCGCCGTGTCGGCCAAACCTTTACGGCCACCGTGGGTCGAAACGAAGTACTCAAGCACCGAAAGCCCTTCGCGGAAGTTACTCTTGATCGGCAGCTCGATGATCCGCCCGGTCGGGTCGGACATCAGGCCGCGCATACCAGCCAGCTGCGAAAGCTGATTGGCATTGCCACGCGCGCCAGAGTTGATCATCATCGCCACTGGTTTGTATGGGTCGAGATGCTCCTTCACCGCATTGGCCGTCTGCTTGGTCGCATCTGTCCAGATTGCCACCACCTCGCGGTAGCGCTCCTCTTCGGTGATCAGGCCGCGCCGGAACTGCTTGTCGATATCCTTCACGCGCTGGTCGGCCTCGTCAAGAATACCGGTCTTCGCCGGCGGCACCTCGACATCGACCACGCCGACCGTCATACCACCGCGCGTTGCGTACTTGAACCCGAGGTTTTTGATCATGTCGGCCTGGATAGCCGTCATTTCTGAGCCGTAGATACGGGCCAGTTCGTCCATCGAGCGGTCGCCGAAGCGCTCGCGCAGGCTTTCGATCGCCTCCTGCGGGATGTTGCTCGGCATGGTGTAGTACTTGTAGCTACGAGCAATAATCTCCTTGAGACCCTTCTTCGGCACCAGATCGTTAACAAAGCGCATTGGCGGCAGCAGCGCATTGTTGAAGACCAAACGCCCGACAGAAGTGCGCAGCAACAGCGCACCGCTACCCAACTGGCGGCCGTCAGTCTTCTGGCCATACACACTCGTCGTCAGATCACCGCTCGACTGGATGCTCCAGTGGCGCACAGCCTGCTGCTCCTCCAGATCGCCCATCTCCTCAGAAAGCGGGTTAGCATACACATTCTCGCTGCCATCGATGACGCCACTGACCGCGCCAGCCGATTTGCGAACATTCGTGCTACCAACACTGAATGTGCGAAGGTCGCCCTCGTCCTTGAAGCGAACGAAGATCGGTGCCTGAATGCCTAGCACGCCCTTCTCAAAGGCCAGCATAGCCTCATCGACCGAGCCAAACATTTTGCCCGCGCCCTTGGCCGTGTCATTAATCTGAGTCAGGTAGTAGCAGCCCAGCACAATGTCCTGTGAAGGCGTAATGATCGGGTCGCCGTGGGCGGGCGAAAGCAGGTTATACTTTGAAAGCATGCGCAGCCGGGCCTCTTCCTGGGCCTTACGCGAAAGCGGCACATGCACCGCCATCTGGTCGCCGTCGAAGTCGGCATTAAAGGCCGCGCAGACCAGCGGGTGAAGCTGGATGGCCGAACCCTCGATCAGCTTGGCCTCAAAGGCCTGAATCGAAAGCCGGTGCAACGAGGGCGCGCGATTGAGTAGCACCAGATAGTCCTTAATGACCTCCTCCAGCACGTCCCACACCTCAGGCCGCACGCGCTCGACAATCCGCTTGGCCGACTTGATATTGTGTGCGAAGCCTTTCTCAACCAGCCGCCGCATGACAAACGGCTTGAACAGCTCGAGTGCCATCTTCTTGGGCAGGCCGCACTGGTGCAGCTTCAGGTTCGGGCCGACCACAATCACCGAGCGCCCCGAGTAGTCCACGCGCTTGCCCAGCAGGTTTTGGCGGAAGCGGCCCTGCTTACCCTTGAGCATGTCGCTCAGGCTTTTCAGGCGGTGCTTGCCCTTGCCCGAAACTGCACGGCCACGCCGGCCATTGTCGATCAGTGCATCGACGGCCTCCTGGAGCATACGCTTCTCGTTACGGACGATGATCTCCGGCGCGTTCAGCTCCATCAGCCGCTTCAAACGGTTGTTGCGGTTGATCACGCGGCGGTACAAGTCGTTCAGGTCGGACGTGGCGAAGCGGCCACCGTCGAGCTGCACCATCGGGCGTAGGTCGGGCGGGATGACCGGCAGCATGGTCATAATCATCCACTCGGGGCGGTTGCCGCTCTTGCGGAACGACTCGACCACACGCAGCCGCTTGACGGCTTTTTTGCGCCGCTGGCCCTGGGTGGTCTGCACCTCGATCTGAAGATCGTCGCCCATTTTCTCCAGGTCGACCGTTTTGATCACCAGCTCGCGCACCGCGCCCGCGCCCATATCGGCCTTGAACACCCCCGGCGCAACTTCGCGCAGCTGGCGGTACTCGACCTCGCTGAGAATGTGGCGCATCTTGATGCTTTCAAGCTGCTCCAGCTTCTCCTTCTCCTCACGAATCATCGTGTCAAGCTCGCGCTGAAGGCGCTCCTGCATCTTCTCGCGCTCCTGAATGATCTCGTGCTCCTTGCGCTCGCGCTCGGCTCCAGTGATTGTCTCGGCGTCGGCCATGTCACGCTGGCGGCGCTGCTCCATCGTGTCGAGTTCCTGGTCAAGCAGCTCGTCAAGCTGTTCAAGCAGCTTCTCACCGATCGTCTCGCCCTCCTCGACCAGCACTACGCCACGGTAGAGAACGTCCTCTTCGACCTTCTCACCATTACGATCCTCGAGATCACTGCGCAGCGCCTCGGCCTCGGCCTGCATCTGCTGGCGAGCCTGGTCGTAGTCCTCGGCGATCCGGCGCTGGGTCGAAAGCTGGGCATTCTCCATACCGCCAATATCCTGGGTCAGCTGCGAGGACAAATCGATGCGCTTGCCTTCAGCCTCGCCCTGGATGCGCTCGCGCTTCTCGCCATACTCGCGCTGCATCTGTTCGCGCATGAACACCTTGGCCTCATCATCGACATTCGTGATGACATAGGACGCAAAGTACAGCACGCGCTCCAAGTTGCGCGGTGTAATGTCGAGCAGCAGGCCAAGCCGGCTCGGCGTGCCTTTAACGAACCAAATGTGCGAAACCGGCGAAGCCAGCTGGATGTGCGCCATTCGATCGCGTCTAACCTTCGATCGTGTTACTTCGACGCCACATTTGTCGCAAATAACACCTTTATAACGTACTCGCTTGTATTTTCCACAATAACATTCCCAGTCCTTTGTAGGGCCAAATATCTTTTCGCAGAACAAACCATCACGTTCTGGCTTAAGTGTACGGTAATTGATTGTTTCTGGCTTTGTCACTTCTCCGTGTGACCAATTCAGAATATCGTCAGGAGACGCGAGACTAATGCGGATAGCGTTGAAATCGTTGATTTCCAGCATTCACTACTCCTATACTATCGTTATGATAGATAATCCAGAAACATTAGACGCATCTCGTCAGTAATTGTATCTGAATTGGGTTTTCGCCGTGGTTGCCATTGTAGAAACAACTCCGCAACGGCTAACTTTCTTGGCATTGCCAGTCCAACGTTTTGTTTGTACAGCCAAGCGACAAGGCATTTCGCGCGTACTGTACTCCACTTAATATAGTAATTGTCACGATTCAAAGACACACTTGGTGCAGGTATTCCTGTCATCCGCTCGACAGACAGTCCGAGATGCTCAATCATCTTTGGCGAACCAGAGTAGATTTGAAGAATCGGCCTGTCGCCATTCCACGTTAGCGTCCCATCGCCATCTATGACACCGCGTACAAAATGAGCTAGCAGTTCGTCGGGGACGTATGGAAAGTCTATAGTGCGCGATTTCCGTGGCGTCCCGCCGTGTGCAAGAACATCCTGGTACATCTCTTTGCTACAGAAACTAATCAGATAGGTGTTAGATGTGACCGCCACCTTGCGTAAGCTATAGTTGCCACTGATCGCCTGCGCAATCACGACGAGATGATCGTAATCATTGCTCGCTATCTCGATCAAATGAGCACCCGTATCATTCTTGATACGCATATGCCCGTCACTCCACCAGTAGCCCAGCACATACGCCATCTCGGGCGTCCACACGCGAAAGAAATCCACGTTCCTAGCAGGCCGTCCCATCACACCCTCCCCGGCCATACGAACATCCATTCGCATAGTATATCCGGTTTCGGGTAATATTACAAGCTGCTAGGTCATCAGCTAGCAGCCAGAATTCTGGCTGCTAACTGATAGCTTCTGCTAGAACTCGCCGCGCTCCATGCCGCTCAGGTTGATGCCGTCGAGCGAGGCCATGTCGCTATCGACATCGTCGCTCAATTCCACGGGTGTCTCGTCGGCCGAGAGTACCTCGACTGAAAGGCCTAGCGATTGCAGTTCCTTGATCAGCACCTTGAACGACTCAGGCACGCCGGCCTCCTGGATTGGCTCGCCCTTGACGATCGCCTCGTAGGTCTTGACGCGGCCAACCACATCGTCGGACTTAACCGTGAGCATCTCCTGTAGCGTGTAGGCCGCGCCATAAGCTTCCAGCGCCCAGACTTCCATCTCGCCAAAGCGCTGGCCGCCGAACTGGGCCTTGCCACCCAACGGCTGCTGGGTAACTAGGCTGTAAGGGCCAGTCGAGCGGGCGTGAATCTTGTCCTCGACCAAGTGGGCCAGCTTAAGCATATAGGTGTAGCCGACCGTCACTGGGTTATCGAACTGAAGGCCAGTGCGACCATCGAACAGTGTGATCTTGCCATCGTAGGGCAGGCCGGCCTCCAAAAGCAGGTCGTGAATCTGCTCCTCACTCGCGCCGTCGAACACCGGCGTGGCCACGCGGTAGCCAAGGCGGGCAGCGGCCCAGCCCAAGTGTGTTTCCAGAATCTGGCCCAAATTCATGCGGCTTGGCACACCGATCGGGTTGAGCACAATGTCACAGGGCGTGCCGTCAGGCAGGAATGGCATATCGGCGATCGGCAGCACGCGGCTGACGACGCCCTTGTTCCCGTGGCGGCCTGCCATCTTGTCACCAGCGCTGATCTTGCGCTTCTGGCAAAGCATCACGCGCACGGTCTGGTTGACACCCACCGGCAATTCCGCGCCGTCGTCGCGGCTGAACACCTTGACATCGATCACCTTGCCGCGCACGCCGTTGGGCACGCGCAGCGAGCTATCCTTGACCTCGCGGGCCTTCTCGCCAAAGATCGCCCGCAGCAGCCGCTCCTCGGCGGTCAGGTCGGTCTCACCCTTCGGCGTAATCTTGCCCACCAGAATGTCGTTTGGCTGCACCTCCGCGCCGACATAGATAATGCCGCGATCGTCCAGATTACGCAGGCTATCCTGGCCTACGTTCGGAATGTCGCGGGTAATCTCCTCAGGTCCGAGCTTGGTATCGCGGGCCTCGACCTCATACTTCTCGATGTGGATTGAGGTAAAGATATCCTCGCGTACCAGCCGCTCCGAAACCAGGATGGCGTCCTCGAAGTTGCCACCCTCGAACGGCAGGTAGGCCACCAGCACATTCTGGCCAAGCGCCAGTTCGCCATTGTCAGTCGAGCTACTGTCGGCGATAATCTGGCCGGACTGAACGCGCTCGCCGCGAAACACAATCGGGCGTTGGTTGATGCAGGTATCCTGGTTCGAACGCATGAACTTACGCAGCCGGAACTCATGCTCGTTGCCGTCGTCCTCCAGCACCACAATCTTTTCGCCGTTGGCGATCAGCACAATGCCGTTTTTCTTAGCTACTACCACCTGGCCGCTGTCGCGGGCTGCCAGGTATTCCATGCCAGTGCCGACCACTGGAGCATCCGGGCGCAGCAGTGGCACAGCCTGGCGCTGCATGTTCGAACCCATAAGTGCGCGGTTGGCATCGTCGTGTTCAAGGAACGGGATGAGTGCTGTCGAAACCGAAACGACCTGCTTCGGCGACACATCCATGTAGTCGACCCGATCGATCGGCTGGTCCTCGAAGTCGCCACGGAAACGGGTCGAAACCGTGCCGGCCTCGAAGCGCCCGTAATCGTCGAGCAACGCATTAGCCTGCACGACCACAAACTGCTCTTCCTCATCTGCCGAAAGGTAATCGACCTCTTGCGAAACCACTGGACGAATCTTAATCGTCTTGAGCGGTGTCTCGGAAATCTTTTCAGCCAGTTGGCGATTGATCTCCTGGCCCGCCTCGGCCAGCACTTCGTCGTTGCTAGGGTCGAGAATATCCTCGCGCAGAATCTGGCCGCGCAGCATATTGACCGTGATGCGGCGCGAGCTTTCCTTATCCACGCGGCTACCAGCAGCGGCAATCATATCGCCGCTACGGAGGTCGCGCACATCGCGGATGAGCATGCCCTGGCGCTCTAGCTCGGCAGCATTGACTACCTCGCGGTAGACCTTGCGGTAGGGCGTTTCTAGAAAGCCCATTTCATTGACTCGCGAAAAGGTCGACATCGTGCCGATCAGGCCAATGTTCGGGCCTTCCGGCGTCTCGACCGGGCAGATACGGCCATAGTGCGAGTGGTGAACGTCGCGCACCTCGAAGCCGGCGCGGTCGCGTGAAAGGCCGCCAGGTCCCAGTGCTGAAAGCCGCCGCTTGTTAGTCAGTTCAGCCAGTGGATTGGTTTGGTCCATGAACTGCGACAGTTGCGAACCGCCGAAAAACTCGCGCATCGCCGCGACCACTGGCCGAATGTTGATCAGTGCGTTGGGCGTAGCGGTATCCGGCTCTTGCAGCGACATGCGCTCCTTGACCACGCGCTCCATGCGCAACAGGCCAACGCGGAACTGCTGCTGAATCAGCTCACCCACCGTGCGAACACGGCGATTACCCAGGTGGTCGATATCATCAGGGTGCAGGCCGGGCACCTTATCGTTCAGCATGATCAGCCGCTCGACGATTTTGAAGATGTCGTCGGGGCGCAGCACACGTACAGCGATCGCGGGAGCCTTAGCACGCTCCTCCTGGCGAGAGTCCTTTTCCCACAAATTCTTGTTCAGCTTATAGCGGCCAACCTTGGCCAGATCATAGCGGCGCGGGTTGAACAGCAACGACTCAAGTAGGCCACGGGCATTCTCAAGCGTGGGCGGGTCGCCGGGCCGCAGGCGCTTGTACAGCTCCATCAGCGCCTCTTTCGAGTTACGCGCCGGATCCTTGTCGAGCGTGGCCCGAATATAATGATGATCGGACTGACCATCAAGGTGCTGAAACAGCTCAATGATGTGCTCGTCGTGGCCGTGCTTATCAAGCTCATTATCCGGCGGCCAATGGCCCTCGCCATTGGCCTGAAACTGCCAGGCCCGCACGGCGCGCAGCAGGATCGTCACGGGGATCTTACGCTTACGATCGACCTTGACCGAAAGCACATCGCGCTTGTTGCTTTCGAATTCGAGCCAGGCACCGCGGTTCGGAATCAGCTTGGCCGAGTGCAGCGGGCGGCCCGAGGAGGGATCGCGCTCTTCTTTGAAATACACTCCCGGCGAGCGGATGAGCTGCGAAACGACCACACGCTCGGCACCATTGATCACAAATGTGCCGTTCTCGGTCATCAACGGGAAGTCGCCAAGAAAGATTTCGCTTTCTTTCAGCTCGCCAGTAGCCAAAATACGCAACTGCACATTTGCCCTGAGAGGAGCAGCGTAAGTCATGTCGCGTTCGCGGCACTCGTATTCGTCGTAGCGCGGCTCCCCAAAGGTATAATCCAGAAACCGCAGCTCCATATTCTTGCTAGTAAAGTCGGTGATCGGAGAAATTTCGTCAAAGAGTTCGCGCAGCCCCTCTGTACGGAACCAATCGAAGCTGCGGGTCTGCGTCTCAATCAGCGTTGGCACCTGGATCGCATCACGAATACGCGCGAATGAGCGGCGCTCCAAATCAGTCGCCCGGTGCAGTGGATCGAGGCCAGGGTCATTTGCGGTAATCAGCGGCTGAAGAACAACATTTGTGGTCAGGGGGGGCATGGACACCTCGCTCTGGATGGTTATCAGCTGTCAACTGTCAGCCCGCGTGTGCGTATGTTGGGCTGATACCTGACAGCTGATAACCAATTGCTACATGCCAAAAACACGAACTGACCATTCCTCAGTTTTGACCGTCATCGGACAAAAACCTCTAGACTGGTGTTCGTGGCGTATCAGAACAGGTTCGGCAGCACCTATTGACAGCGAACGGGCGTTCGGGTAAGATAACGCCACGTTCTACGTCCTTTGCACTAGTCGCCGATATGCAAATTGCGAAAGACAATAATACCACCTGCGCTCACGCTTGTCAAGCGCGAAGTGCGTGCGATTTTCAAAGCAGCAGAAGCGGGTGCCTGCGTGATCGCCCTTGACATCTGCGCGAAGAGCAGATACGATCTTGAATGGTGAGGAGCTGTAGCTCAATGGATAGAGCATCCGCCTTCTAAGCGGACGGCTGTGGGTTCGAGCCCCGCCAGCTCCATTAGATAAAAACGAGGCGAGCGGCGAGCGGCTGTAGAAGTACAAGTCGCTCGCCGCTAGTATTTCACCAACGAAAATGCTGAATAATTGGTCAGCTTCTGTCGCCCGCCAAGGAACTCCAGCTCGATCACAAAGGCAACCTCCTCGATCACAGCGCCAGCCATCTCGACCAGTTCGCAGGCAGCCGCGATCGTGCCGCCGGTCGCCAACAAATCGTCGACCACGACCACGCGAGCGCCTGGGGTAAACGAGTCCTTGTGAATTTCCAGCGTATTCGTGCCATACTCTAGTGCATACGCGATCTGGTAGGTCGAGGCGGGCAGCTTGCCGGGCTTACGAACCGGCACCAGGCCAACGCCAAGCCGGTAGGCCAGTGGGGCACTAAAGATAAAGCCGCGTGACTCGATTCCAACAACTGCATCGATTGCACGGTTCTGATAGCGCTCCGCCAGCAGGTCGATCACCTGATGCAGCGCCGTACCATCGCGTAGCAGCGTCGTGATGTCTTTGAACTGGATGCCAGGAATCGGGAAGTCGGGGACATTCCGGATGTACTTCTCTAGATCAACCTGCTTGTTGTCCATGATCGCCCTTTCGCTAGAACCAGCGCTGCTTGCGCCCATACCAGACCAAGCCGCCGCAAAGGGTAAGTGTCACGAGCAGCGCGGCACCAAAGATCAGCGGCTGCTCGACGGGCGGCACGGCCAACGCCAGAACAGAAATGGCGGCCAGTAGGACAAACGGCAGCAGCGGCAACATGGCCAGTAGCAGCCGACTCTGGGCCGCAGCCTGCTGCTGAACACTCAGCCGGGCAAGGCTTGCGCCAACAATCACAAGCTGCTCCTGCTGTTGCGTAGCAATATCCGCTAGCTTCGCCGCACCGTCGGCAATATCGCCAAAGAAGCGCCCAGTATCTAGCCGCAGAAATGGCAGATCGGCCTGGCGCAGGCGCTCGGCTATCACTGCATTCGGCTGCACAGCATGCCGCAGCGCCAGCACATCCTGCTCGAGGAGGGTTTGAGCTTCACCCAACGAATGCGCATCCTGGTTGAGCACACGCCCGCGCAGCCGCTCCAGGCTTTCATCACGGTGGAATGTGGTCGCAAACGACTGCTTGGT